>NZ_JAWOUS010000018.1:0-118729 GCF_033339495.1 Vibrio sp. 2134-1 | reverse complement strand
GAGGCTTCCTTTTTCAACCTCATCAACTACAGTGAGTTTAAAAGCGAGGGAGTAATCGCGCTGAGTTCTTTTAGTTGTTGATTTCATAACACTCTCCAATTTTGGGTGTGGAAAGTGTCAACCTTATTTAGGACGGAACAACCAGTAGAAAAAAAGGCCTGACGATGTCGTCAGGCCTTTTTCGTTTCGCCGATCTTTTTAGCGTTTGAACGTTACTTGCTCTGCTTGTTCAAGATGAATATGAGTTGTCGCAGGCTGTGTTTCTGCAATCACTTTACCGTGACGAACAGAGTAACGAACCGGCACTTGGCGACGTACTGCGTCAAAACCATTTTCTGCGGGAAGAATCAGTAAACTACCTGGTTTGCCTTCTTCAATGCCGTGCTTGTCTTGAATGTTCAGTGTACGTGCTGAATTGGTGCTGATCAGATCCAGTGAGTTGTTGATTTGGTCGTAACCCATCACCTGACACACGTGCAGACCCATATGCAGTACTTGCAGCATGTTTGCAGTGCCTAGTGGGTACCAAGGGTCAAATACATCATCGTGTCCAAAGCAGACGTTGATGTTGGCATTCAGCATCTCTTTCACTCGTGTTACGCCGCGACGTTTTGGGTAATCATCAAAACGTCCTTGTAAGTGAATGTTCACCAATGGATTTGCCACGAAGTTGATACCGGACATGCGTAATAAACGGAACAGGCGAGATGCGTATGCACCGTTGTAGGAACCCATCGCTGTGGTGTGACTGGCCGTGACTTTATTCCCCATATCAAACTTGTGCGCTAATGCTGCCAGTGTTTCAACGAACCGAGATTGTTCGTCATCGATTTCATCACAATGCACGTCGATCAGGCGGTCGTATTTTTTCGCTAACTCGAATACGTAGTGCAGCGATTCAATGCCATATTCGCGTGTGAATTCAAAGTGTGGAATCGCGCCAATCACGTCCGCACCTAATTTGACGGCTTCTTCTAGCAGCTCTTTGCCATTTGGGTAAGAGAGAATTCCTTCCTGCGGGAAGGCGACGATTTGGATATCTACCCATTCTTTCATCTCTTCACGCACTTCTACCATCGCTTTTAGGGCAATTAGGGTAGGGTCTGAAACATCGACGTGGGTACGAACGTGTTGTACGCCGTTTGCTATCTGCCATTTTAAGGTTTGTTTTGCGCGCGCTTTCACGTCTTCAATCGACAGCATTTCTTTGCGCTCAGCCCAACGTTCAATACCCTCAAACAATGTGCCAGAGATGTTCCAGCTTGGCTCTCCTGCGGTTTGAGTTGTATCTAAGTGAATGTGTGGCTCGCAGAAAGGCGCAACCGCCATACCGCCTTCAGCATCGATGATGTCACCGTTATGACTAAGCTCCACATCGTTGCTTTCAATGCGCTTGAATTGACCATCTTCAATCAAAATTTGCTGCAGACCTTCTTGTCCTTTTAGCGTTACGTTTTTGATCAGTAGTGTTGTCATGATGGTTCCTTACGCTGGCTGTGTAGCCAGTGCTTTTTTGTTGAGAACAGGATTAAGAATCAGGAAGCTAATTGCGCCGCCAAGTACAGCGTTAATCGGCACTACGCCAGGCAGGAAGTGTCCCGCACCAACGCCAATCACGACAGCGATAATGCCAGCCCAGTTAACGTTTTGGAATTGGGCGGCTTCAAAGTTTGCGTAGCGTTTACGGTTCGTGAAGAAGTCAGCGATGATCACACCGCCAATCGGTGGAATTGCCAAAGATAAGAAGGTCAGCCAGCCAACAAAGTTATTGTAGAGCCAGAGAGCGCAAAGTGTGCCAACAAGACCGTTCGCCATTGAGATGTATTTACTTGGTAAGCCTGTGATGTTGGAAAATCCAAGACCCGATGCGTAGAGCGCGTTGTCGTTGGTCGTCCAGATGTTCAAGCCAAGAACGATGATAGCTGGAATAAGAAGACCTTGCGCGATCATCACTTCAGAGATGTCTGATTGACCCGTCACCGACGCACCTGCCGCGCCAAAGATAAACATTAACGAGTTACCGATGAAAAATGCCACCATGGTGATCATCACGGCGCTGCGCGGCTTTTTACCAAAGCGTACGAAATCCGCCGTTAATGTACCAGCACTGACAAAAGAGCCGACAGCCATCGCGAGAGCTATTGAAAAATCGAGTGGCTCGCTTGGTTGAACTTGTTGTAGTTCGCCAATACCGCCAACGCTCTTTACTGCCTCGATGACAGAGTAGCCGCCAAGTAGTGCAATCGCGGGAACGGCGATTGCTGACAGCACCATCAGTGCTGAGATTCCAAAGTAAACGGTCGCGGTCATGAGCAAACCGGATACAAGGATCAACGTGTTGGTATCGATGCCCGTTGCTTTATGCACCGGAATCGCAAACATCGCGACACCAACTCCAAACCACCCAACTTGAGTACCGCCAAGAAGAGCGGAAGGAAGCCAAGAGCCTTTAGAACCAAAAGAGAAACGAGCAAGAAGGTGGGTAGAGAGACCAGTAGAAGCGCCGATGTAACCGAGGAAAGAAGTGTAAATACCGAGGATTAGGTTACCGATGAGAACAGCGAGGAAAAAATCATTAAAGGAGAGCCCAGTACCGAGAGAACCCCCTGTCCACATACTTGCGGAGAAAAAAGTGAGTCCTAACATCACCATGGTTAGTGACGCCACGCCTTTTCTGGCCGTGTTGGGAACTGGTCCAAGACTGTAGTTATTGTCTCCAGCCATTATTGCCTCCGCACATTGAAATATTAAATTATAGCACCTGATTTTCAGGCAAACGGCGCGTATTATCGTGATGTAAATTTAATAGTCAATGATAAAATTGAAATTTAAACGTTTGCTTGGTTTTTTATGTGTATTTTTTCTTTTAATAACAATGGCTTGGTTTTTAAATTCTAAAGGTGGAAAGTTTGTTTTTACGTATTTTCTATGATTTATAGACAGGTTTTCTATGTGAAATTAATGTTTTGAATTGCTATTTGTTTTTATGGATTAAATTTATCTATAACTCTGGATTGTTCAGTCGATTTCTATGAAAAGAAAACGATTTCATGATGAGGTTTTTGGTTTGGACGTTATTTGTTCTTTTCTTGGGTGTGTTTTCTTGGTTTTATTTTATGTAGGTGATTTATTTTTGTTGAAGCTCGCATTTCTAATGGCTTAGTGGGCGAATATTTGAATTTTATAAACAGTAAACAATCTGTTGTGGGTAAGAAAAGTACAACCGAGCTCGGTCAGAGGATAAGAGGGCAATAGCCACATAAAAAAATAGCCAACCGCAAAGAGTGCGATTGGCTTATATACATGTGAACAAAATCAAGTTCACTAACAACGTCAGTTGGCTAGGTGACCCTCGGCTTAAGAAGGGTCGATTTATATAATGCAGTTACTGTGCCAACTTTAATATGCCCTAAAATACGTAGTTTCTGTGACATGCGTTGCTTAAAGTCTGAGTTTGTTTGCAATTTGCAACTGCGTTATGCAATTTGACTCTATTATGCTAATGATTGATTAATAAACAATGAACCTTTTAAAGCATGACTAAACTCGCCGTTCCTAAAAAGGCGAAAAAACCAACTACATCTGTCACTGTTGTTAGAATCACCGAGCCAGCCAAAGCGGGGTCCAATTTAAACTTATCCAGAATAATGGGAATCAGCACACCAAATAAAGCTGCGGTAATAATATTGACGATAATGGCCAGCGCGATGGTTCCCCCTAGAACCGGAGATTGAAACCACAATCCGGCGAGCCCGCCGATGATTAACGCCCAAGCAATGCCGTTCAGAGAGCCAATACCCAACTCATTTTTCAAAAGCTTGAAGCGGTTACCTGGGGTGATCTGATTAAGCGCCATCGCACGAATCATTAGAGTGAGCGTTTGGCTGCCAGCAATGCCCCCCATGGATGCAACAATTGGCATGAGCACCGCCAAAGCCACTACCTGAGCAATTACATCTTCAAACAGTCCGATAGTGACAGACGCCAAAATCGCAGTAAGCAAATTGATGCCTAACCAAACCCCGCGCTTTTGCGAGCTTTTTAATACTGGCGCAAACAAGTCATCGCCTTCATCCATACCTGTACCGGCCATCAAACGTGCTTCGTAGATTTCACGCTGTGTACTCAATGCAAACTGCCAATCGACTTCACCGATCAGTGTTTGGTCTGCATCAGTTACAGGGAGAGCGGGCAGTGTGCTGTGTTCTAATGCCTCTACCGCTTCAGGAAGCATCATTTTACTGTCTAGAACCGTCACAGCCTCAATAACGAGTGTTTTTAAGCGAGTATCGGGGTCACCACGTAAGATATCGAAGTAGTTGACCGTTCCACGATACTGTTTATTACGATTAATCAGATACACCTGTTGAGGCGTGTCGTAGCTATAGCGCTCCATTAACTGCTTAGCTGTCCCAATCGTAATATTGAAGGGCAGGGTGATGATCTTACGTTCAGCCCAGTGGCCGAGTTCTTCATCAGCATACTCGTTTGCTTGATCGTAAAGTTCCAACTCATCTTTTTCTATCAACGAGAGCGCTTCGTTGATGATCGACTCTGGCAACGAATCGGCCCATTCGATGAGCGACAAGTTGTCGAGTTTAGCGAGAGTGAGCTTTAGCTCGACTTCAGATAACGCATTGATGATAGAGAAACGTACGTCCGCACGCATTTCCGTTAACACGTCGATATGTAGCTCTAGTGGTAAAGCTCGCCATAAGCGAACACGATCGTCGATTGGAAATGCTTCTAGAATCAGGGCAACCGCGCCGGGCTCGAGGCCCGCTTCAATAGATTCATTGAGCGTTGCGACTTGATCCGCTTCTTCGGCTTGGCCAATTTGCTGGATTAGAGTGGAGAGATCTTGAAACTTGCTCACCGAGTACCCCGATAGTTAATTCGTTTTATGGAAGTATGGCATGTTATTGAGATGCACAACTATGCATCTTAACCTTGCTCAAGGTACTTGAAAGTAACAGAAAAACAATAGGCTATTCGCTGTTGATGGTGAGATATGGCTGTACCAATTGGCGAATGTTCACTTTTGCGCCAATACGGGCTGCCAGCAAGTACATTCCGCCGATTTTTCTGTGTAAAAATAGGGCATCTGCTGGTGGAGTATGCCAGTATTCTTGCTCCATGCTTAGAATGGTGCCAGCCTCGCGAAGCTTTTGTGCTAAGCCGCTGGCTTTGAAATCATAGGGCTCATCGACCAACATAGGTTCACATGCCATTTTCACTAGATCGAGAATCGCTTGGCGTTGGTCTGGAAGGATGGTTTGGCTGAAGAAGCCTATTTGTTCAAGCGCATCATTCAAGCCTTGTTCGTCATTGTTAACGACAGATGCGAAAGCTTGGCGATAACCAGTGCTGAACCGCTCGCTGTACTCGCGAGTGGCCCCGAAATCTAGCAAGCCGATTTGACGAGTATTTTCGATATATAAGTAGTTGGCGAAATTTGGGTCGGTTTGTACCATCTTAAATTCGAACAGCTCTCGAAACAGTAATTCGAGTAGGCTGTGCATGACAAAATCTCGCGTACTCTGATCATAATGTTCGATTTGCTCAATCGGACTGCCATCAATGAATTCCATCGCGAGAACGGAGTCTGAGCAACTTTCAGTATGAATCTTCGGTACGACAAAATGAGGGTGCTCCTTCAAAGCGTCATGATAACGAATGGCAAATTGTGCCTCTCGTGCGTAATCGGCCTCGTCATGTAGCTGCTTTTTCGCTTCTTCGAGCAATCCTTTGTAGTCGACAGACTCGGGAATCAACCCAACGACCTTGAGCAGTGTACCGACATTATCGACGTCGCTATCGATACTTTTCCGTATGCCCGGATATTGCACTTTGACGGCTAGGTTATCGCCCGCATCGCTGTAAGCTTGGTGCACTTGTCCTATTGATGCACTGGCGATTGGTTTGAAGTTAAATGACAGAAACTCAGCTTTCCAATTCGTCCCTAGCGAACTTTCCATTACTGCGTTGAGTTGTTTTGCAGGCATTGGGTCTGCGTTGGAACGAAGACGGGAAAGAATATCGGCAAGTTCAGGTTCTAAAACATCACCAGCATCCATTGACAGCATTTGACCAAGCTTCATTGCAGCGCCACGTAGGTGAGCAAGTTGGTCAGTTAAACGCGCGATGTTCTGTGGCGTCAGCAAGAGGTCTTTCGCTTTTGGTTTGTTGCCTTTGGCTATCTGCTTCGTGCCTTCTGTAATCACATTGCCTGCGACACGGGTAGCAAGTGAAGCGAACTTGCTGAATCTTGAGATGCGATGGGTAGGTAGGCTTCTTTCCTTTGCCGACATGAATCTTCTCCGCTATTTACTAACTAATTGTTATACGGGAAAAGGATATGTTTGGATACAAATGAAAAGAAAACCGCCAGCGTAACTGGCGGTTTGCGAGTTTAGATAGAGTAGAAGAAGTACAGTTGAGACTTCATTCGGATGATGATCCCGCGAATCACATCTAAGAAGGCCATGAAGCCTATCGGTTTTTCACCGCTGACCCATGCCAGGCCAACAGAGCCAACTGGGATATCGTAGCCTTCTGGCTCATCAATCTTAAGACGAACAAAGTGGTGTTTGTTCTGTAAGTTCTTTCCAGTGGTGACACGTACGGAATCATCGAAACCCAGTAGATTACCTTGTGACTCACCTGTTGCTTCAACAATGCCTTCGACGGTCGCTGAGAAGATCTTACCTGGGTAAACGGACGAAGAGAATTCCGCTGGCTGACCCGGTTTGATGTTACGAATCGCCTGGTGGTTGACTCGCATCAGCACGTACTTCTCGTTGGTGTACATGTTGATACGCGGCATCATCGATACACGCTGACCTTCACGCAGGATAAAGTTGGTGACAAAGCCATCTGTTGGGGCATGAACTTTTGTGCTATTCAAATCCCATTGCGCTTTTGCAATTTGCTCTTCAGCTTGGCGCAGTTCGGCTTGTTTAGTTTCAACTGCAAGTTCCGCTTTATGAATCGCCAGTTGTGCACGGGAAATATCGACTTGTTTCTTCTTGATTTGAGACTCAAGGGTCAACACGTTGTGACGTGCCATATCAACCGCACTCGATTGTTTGTCGATATCGCTTTCCGTGATGGTGTTGTGCACTACTCGGTTTTGCTCAACATAACGATCTAGCATTTTTTTCTGCAATTTGTAGTCAACTTTCGCCGCTTCCAACTGGCTCTTTGATGTTTCTAGATCTTGCACTAGCGCTTCGTGGTTAGCTTCTTCAATCTCGATGTCGCCTTTTGCCGTAGCTAATGCGACTCGTGCAGAATCGGCGGATACGTTCGCCTGATTTAATGCGATTTCGTATTGCGTTGGGTCAAGTTCATAAATGAGCTGACCCTCTTTAACTTGCTGATTCGGCTTAATGTAAATGTGGTCAACTTTACCTTTTACATTGGTTGAATCTGGACGCAATTGGATGTGTGGTGACTGCACGACAGAACCACCGGATAAATCCATCGGGGTGAAATTAATCAAACCTACCCATACGAACATTAGCCAACTCAAACCGCCAAGATAAGCGAACGATTTGGTTGCTTTGTTCCAAGGCATGCCAACCAAACGCAGCAGATAGATGAAGAGAGCCCATACCGCTAAACCTTCTAACATTACGCTTCCTCTTTTGGCTGTGTTTCTGTTTGCGGTTTACTTCTCCATGTATCACGCAGATTGATGATGGCTTTTTCCATATCAACGAATGCAAAGATCACAGCTAGCACCCAAACCCAGTGCCAGACAAACCCTATCCAGGTGAGCGCAGTGATGAGCCCTATCTGATGATGGTCTTTGCTGTGCGCCTTATTAATTGGCAACTCATGGATTTTCCAAAAGCCGTAACACGCGCCCGCGACACTCGCGATTAAAACGACAGCAGCGACAACATGTAACGCCGTATCTGCGCCTGTACCGACAAATGGGACACTCAGTAAACTCATTAAACACTCCTCTATCAAACTGTTGGCGTATTGTGATCTGAATTTGATTTGCGGCTTTCTTTGTGACAGATTCAATCACTATAGGATTAAATTTGATGTAATTGGTTATGAAAACGGTTCGGTTTATTCGCGCGATGGGCATTCTAAACATGCATAACCTCGCGTTATCTAAATACAATTTGGACTCAGATGAGTTAGGGATCCCAGCATCGGTGTTTCGTAACCCAATGACACTGATCCCGCTAAAAGCCGTTGCGGAATGGTATCGTTGTGTTGAACAAGCTAGTGGTGACCCGGATGTGGTGTTGAGTCTCAGCCGAGGTATTGAACTGCAAAAGCTAGGGCCAGTGGGACGCTGGTTATTCTCCGGCAATGATTTAGCCAGTACCATTCGGCGAGTGAATTATGGTGTGAGCAACCTACAATCAGGGGCGTTTTTTGCAGGCGAACAGTCGGGTAAAATCATCAAATGGACTTACCACAACCCGTTTATAGAAACGTCAGTAAAGGTGCACGATAGTATCCGCTGTGCGGTATTTATGATTAAGGTGTTACGCGAATTTCTTGGCAAAGATTATCAGCCTTTACGTGTCAAGGTTTCAGGCTCGAGAAAAAATACTGAGCGATACCGGGAATATTTCGGCTGCGAGGTGGAATGGAGTCAGCCAAAAACAGAGATATGGATCCCAGGAGATGACCGACTAGCTTCTCGCCAAGTGAGCCATCGAGAAGACAATCGTCTAGCGATGAGTTTTTCCGATTTAGATGATTTGCTTAATATGCCCGACCCAGAAGATGAGTTGAAAGTGATTTATGAAGTGGTGAATTACAGCAGCCATTATGGATTGCCAACGTTAGAGCGCGTTTCTTCTCTGCTTGATTTATCTGAACAGCAGTTTCAACGTCGTTTGCATAAATTAGGACTCAATTTTTCGACGGTTTCTGGCTATGTATTGAGTAATATTGCAGCTGGTTTGTTGAGTAAGCGCGTGAGTATTGATGACATTGCCACGCGCCTTGGTTATACCAATGTGGCGAGCTTCAATCGTATGTTTAAGAAACATCGTGGATTAACGCCCAAGCAGTATACGGGAAGATTAGAGAAGTAGTGCTCCACTTATCTCTATGAGTACAAGCAATAAAAGCCCTCAAAGTTGAGGGCTTTGTTATTTTTTTGTGTCGTTTTATGTGATGGCTATTTCTTAGGACGCCAACTTAGTGCACTTGCAACAGCGCCGATGGCAATTACATCCTTTTTTTGTTCGCTAAGTTCAGGGAGCATCTGTACCGCAATGGTACCGTTCGTCTGCACTGCGGCAATTTCTTGTGTGCCCTCCTTAAAGCTATAACCCAATGGAATGTCTACCGCCATCATGGCGTCAGGACTAGTATGTACAGTTTCTACATTAAAGTGGGTGCTACCAATACGCACTACGCCTGTCTCTTTTTTCTCAAAGCTGATGTCGATGAGAGCCGATTTTGGCTCCATCGCAAACTCACCGACTTTTTTACCATCTTGAGTAATGTCACAGGTGTAAGGATCATTCCCACCAAAATCGACGCCCATGTAGTTAACCGACATACCGCCTCCGGTGCAGTTCAAAAGCCAAGTTTCCCCGCTGTCGATCCGAGTCACTTCTGCGCCCATTGAACCTTCTTTGAAAGAGATACGGTTAAACCAACTTGAGTTAGAAGCACTGCGTGAATACTTGCCTTTGTACTTACCAGCAAAATCAAAATGGCCATCTGCACCGAATCCCCAAAAATCACCGTCGGTTTTGATCAGCATTTCTGGTTGTGCTTTTACGGCATCAGTACGATCCATGACGGCTAGGCCACCACAACCAGCAAGGAGCAAGGGAGCGAATAGAATAAGTTTCTTCATGTTTTTCATTTTTTATAGCTTGGTTACATCTAGGGTTTGGTCGGTGAATTGGATGTTCTGAATGTCGTACAACTCGTCAGTGCCTGTAGTCGGGCACTCAACAGAAACGCTCTTTGCTTTGATAACAGTACATTCCGCCAGTTTGTGTTGCACGATATAGGTGTTGATACCGCCTTCACCATAAATGCTGTTGTCTTTGCTGTTGCCTTCAAAAGTATTGTTTTGATCATTACCGATCACATTCATCGCGTCGTCGCCAATGATCTTCACTTTTGTTAGCCACTGAGATTTGTAGGTGTACGCTTCTATCAAACCGTCTTTGTTGGGAGCCATACGGAAGGTAGGTACTGTGCCTGGATTTGTCTTTTCTGTGTAGAGCTTGACGCCCGCAGAGTCGATATTCGCGGTATATTGCAAGTATCCGTGGAATAAGCCACTGATCCAATCAACGGCTTGTGGATCTTGGGTTTGCATTTCTTCACGCGTTAATGCTTGGTAGCCATCTAAACCATGTCCGTTTGCTTTTGCTACCCCCATGTAAGCTTCAAAAGCGGCAGCAAAATATTCGTGAGAATATGAAGGGCCCGTTTGTTTAACACTTTCAGGATCGAAGTCGTCCGATTTCCAATCGTCCCAGTCATACTGAGTAGGGCGCCACACCGTCGGTTTGCCCGATTGAATATCGTTATAGATGCTTAACGCATGAGCTTGAATGTCATTTTGCAGTGCCGCAGTCGCCGTGTTAGGTGCAATACCTTGCGCTTGGACCAAGTGTAAAATTTCTTCAAAAGCGGCGTCTCGTTCGGCTTTTTTGCCAAGATTGGCGCAGTAATCGGCAAAATTACTCATGTAATGGCAATCGCCTTCAACTGTCAGTTCTCGATACATTAAAGATTGGCTATTCCTTAGCCAGTTTGGTGTTTCTTTACTAGTTACTAATGTTGACGCGATAGATGTGACAAGTGTATCCATATCATCTTCGTTAAGTACGATCATGCTTACAACAAACTTTTCTAGAGAACTTGTATCAAAAGAGTGTGCTAAGCCCGAGTTTGTAACTGCGTCGTTCAGTTTGTCTTGGCGAATCAGTTCGTTGATAAAGATTTTGGTTAACATCTCATCATTCTGTTCGTCGTTTTCGGTCAGCATTAATGTGGCATCACGCTCGGCTAATGTCTTAGCGATACGAGACTTGTCAGCACCGTACTTAGAGTCTGGTTGGTTTGTTAGAAGGTGTTGGATGATTTTGGCTGCACGAAAGATTTTTTCATTATTCGCACCGTCATCAACGGCCACAATGTGAAATGTATCATTGTTATTTGCTTCAGAAAGGGAGATTTTCACATAGTGGGTGAAGCCCGCATCAGCAGCCACTTTTAACTTGGCCGGAAACTCTGTAGAAACGACAGTTGGGATTGTGACAGTGCTCAATGTTGGCACTGGTGGTGGTGGAGGTGTTGTTTTCGATGGTTTCGGATTAGATTCACTGCCGCCACAAGCAGTTAGACTTATCGCGCAAAATATGGCTAAAGGTGTTAATTTGGAATATCTCATTTCATGTTACTCGTAGACTTTATTAGAGCAAGAAACTTAGAATCAACATAAAGTCCTGTCTATATAAGCAAACTAAGTCATATATGTTGATATTGTTTTTTGGTAAGACCTATTATTCGATACATTTAAAAATATAGTGGATTTTTATTCCGAATTTTATTTTCTATGTGAAGCTATATTCTGAGAATGAATAAAACCTCAGGTTATTGCATGGTTTTAGGGGGATAGAATGATTAGGATTATCGTATATGTATGGTTTGTAAGCGTATGTAAGCCTGCGTTTTATTAAAATTATCATTTAAGTAGGTTGCGCAGTATAGGACGAGCGATATACTCCCTCCATCATATTGGTGGAGTAAATGATTCATGGTGGGTAATACAATCTTACTGGTAGAAGACGACTCAGAGATTGCTCGATTAACCAAAATGTACCTCGAAGCCGAAGGATATACGGTAACTGTCATCGGTAACGGTCAAAATGCATTAGAAACGATTAAGGGGCTCAAGCCGGACCTAGTGCTGTTAGATTTGATGTTACCAGGAAAAAATGGCGCAGAAATATGCCAAGAGGCGCGTAAGTTTTATCATGGTATTATCATTGTTTTGACTGCGACCGATGATGAAATGAGCGAGGTGAGCTTATTTAAGTTCGGTGCTGATGATTACCTTACCAAACCGATAAAAGGCAATATCCTTCTCGCCCGTATTGAAGCAGCGTTGCGTCGCTATTGTCGTCAAGTTGATATCGTTGAAGAAGAAAAGCTGAGCCGATATGGCATTAGTCTTTGTCTTCGTCGCTCCCAAGCATTTTATTTGCAAAAAGATATTGGTTTAACGAGCTCTGAGTTTGAAATTCTAGAGCTCCTGATGCTGAATGTCGATAAACCAGTATCTCGTGAATCATGTTGCCGTCTTGCCAGAGGCATTGAATACTGTATTACTGATCGTTCGATTGATATGCGTATATCCTCACTAAGGAAGAAATTCTCTAAGGCTCATATCCATACGGCTACCATTAAAACCATACGTCACCACGGCTACATGCTGACAGGTAAATGACGCATGTTTTCCCTGTTTACTCGTCTATATGTGGGGTTAGTAACTGGCCTTGCGCTGACTGTTGCTTTGTTTCTCTTTATGGGGGAAGAGTACATGCGCAAAACAGAAGTCGGTGTTTTTTTGAGTGACGGTGCTTATTTTGTCGATCAATACATTGAGCAACGAGGCACTCCGGATTCTCTCTACAAGAAGTTAACCGAAAACGGCAAGCAAGATTTCTTTATCTTTGATTTAACATTGGTTGAAAACTGGGACGGATCACCGCCTTGTCGAGATTGTAATCTGCTGTACCGTATGCAAGGGATACCTGTTTATCTTATTGATGGCAGTACCTATGCTGCGGTATTCCCTTTGCCTAACACTTCGAAGAGTTTAGTTTTCAAAGAAAAAACGGATTTCTTTAGCCCACACGTTGATTGGAATGAAGATTCTGAGATTGTATTTATACTTACTCTACTTTTGGTTGTTGTATGCAGTTTAGGCATTATGGTTTACATACCTGTACGACGTCTTGACCGCCAAATTCGGCAACTAACGGCTGCGCAACAACAATTTGGTTCTGGTGAGTTGAATACGCGAGTCGAGCTAAAGCAATTTTCGCAACCTGTGAAAGAGCTCGCCCAAGGCTTCAACTGCATGTCTGAAGAGATTGAGAGACGAGTGCGCCAAACACACATCTTTACTCAAGCTATTCCTCATGAAGTGCGCACTCCGCTGAGTCGTATTCAGCTAGCGACGGATTTAGCTCGACGCACGAGTGGTGAAATGCAGGCAGAGTTACATGACGATATTGAACGATACGTTGATGTCGTGACGGATTTAACGTCCGACATTGTCATGCTGTCTCGCTTGAGTGTGAAAAACCACTCATGGATCGATTCTGTTGAAACCATGGAACTGCCACTTTGGTGTAAAAGCCGCATGAATTACCTAGGCTTAGAGTCCGCCATGTTGAGAGCAGAAAATAAACTCGCGAACCAATTGATTCACTTTCAGCCTACTTTGGGTAACCTTGTCCTCGATAATTTACTGCAAAACGCCAAGCGTTATGGTGAGTCCTGCGTTGAGGTGACGATTCGAACGGTAGCGGATTGCTGGAGCATCGATATTGAGGACGATGGTCCGGGCATCCCTGAGGCGATGCGAGAAGAAGTATTTATGCCATTTTCGCGCTTAGACAAAAGCCGCAACGCCGACATGAAAGGCTTTGGTTTAGGGCTTGCCATCGCTACCAGTGCAGCGCGGCAACTGGGGTGGGAGCTTTCTGTCGGCGAGAGTCACTTAGGCGGCGCACGTTTTACGGTGCTTATTCCTGCCAACGGTTAGAGTAGGCACTGCGGTAGTCTGGCTCTGCGATACCTTCATACAAATCGTCACAAGCTTGCAGCGGACCTACGACGGTTTGGTAGGGTAGGACACCTGCCCAAACAGGGATGTCCATGTCTTCCGCATCGTCGTTGACGCCAAAATTGCTGATTTTCACCGATGCTTCTGTGAGTGGAATACGCAGCAGCATGGTGGCTTTGAGTTCTTTTTCATTACTCAAACGGATTTGTTCTGTTCTCCCCGGAGCGATCTGTTCAATAAAGTGATTCAGCAACCTGTCTTTCTCTTGGTTATCTTCCACCATCTCAAACTGGCCAAAGACCACAACACTGCGATAATGCGCACTGTGGTGAAACGCACTTCGAGCCAATACCCAACCATCAAACAAAGTAAAGGTTAAGCACGTTTGCACTCCTTGTTTGAGTGAGCGTAATAGTCGACTGTTGTTGGCACCATGGATATACACGTAATCATCGACACGCCATGCCAGCATAGGGATGACCACAGGGCCTGACTCGTTGGTTATCGCAATATGAGCGATTAGGCTTTCATCTATGATGGCGTGCAGTTTGCTAACATCAGAGACGGCTTTATGTGCGCCTTTCTTAATTTCCGTTCTATTGGTGTTGGATAGCATTTTCTCTCCTTGTTTGCTCACGATTACGAGCGATTGATCCTCATTCTTTGATTGCAATGTAGCGTTTAACTGGTAGCTTAAAGAGAGCCACTTTTAACTAATGGATGGATCCAGTTTGTCTTTGATTGATATCGGTGACCTGCATTTAAAAGACAGTGATGGAACGCGTCAGCAAGCGTTGTTTTTTGCTATTCGCAAGAAAATTGTTCAAGGACTGTGGGTGAAGAATGGGAAGCTGCCTTCTACGCGGAAGCTTTCACAAGAGCTTAATCTAAGTAGGAATACCGTGATTTCTGCCTACGAACAGTTAGTGGCGGAAGGGTACTTGAACAGCCAAAAAGGTTCTGGTTTTTATGTTGCCGTAGAACTGCCAGAGCAGTACTTGCCTGAACCTAGTTCAGTTCAGAGAGACTCATCACCGAAAGCTCACTTTGATATCAACCGCGCATTTGCACCGGGTGTGCCGGATTTGGACGCATTTCCGATGGCGCAATGGCAAAAGTTACTCACTCGCCATATGTCTCGTACTTGCTTGTTGGGGAATCAAGATATTCAGGGTAGTTGGGCATTGCGCTGTGCTTTAGCTGACTACCTCGCATCAAGCCGTTCAGTGAATTGTTCTCCAGAGCGCATTATTATTACCTCTGGGGCGCAGCAAGCGTTGTCAATTGCGACGATGGTAGTGCTCAAACAAGGTGATAAGGTTCTGATGGAGCAACCAGGTTACGCGCAAATGCGGAAGTTGATTCAGTTCCAAAACTATCAATTTGAGCCTTTGTTCGTAAGAGAGAAATTAGGTTTTGATGTGGAAGCGGTGACCTCAAGCGATGCCGATGCGCTGTATATTACACCAAGTAATCAATATCCGATGGGCACCACACTCAATACCGAGCAAAGAGGAAAGATCATCAACTGGGCGGTCGAACAATCAAGTTGGATCATCGAGGACGATTATGATAGCGAATTTCAGTTTGCTCATCGTCCCTATACTAGTTTACAGGGGCTAGCAGCTCAAATGGGTCGAGATGATCGCGTGTTGTATGTGGGTTCCTTCAGTAAAGTGATGTTTAACGGATTGCGGCTTGGCTACTTTGTAGTTCCTGAGCGTTTAGTAGAGCAATGCTTAGTGGTTAAGGATGCGTTAAGTGGTGATTCGCCGACGCATACACAAGAAGCATTGGCAGACTTTATTACTGAAGGTGGGTTATTACGTCATATTCGAAAAATGCGTCGACTGTACAAAACTAAGCATGAACAGATGCATGTATCCATTCAACAGCATTTTGGCGACCGTGTTTGCGTCGTTAGCCAAGCGGCGGGGCTTCATATTACGTTGAAATGGCAAGATGGTATGGATGAGCAGCGTTTTACGAAACTAGCAGAGCATGAAGGGATCATCTTGCGACCTTTGAGCTATTATGAACACCCAGATTTTCAAGCACGTCACTGGCATGGTGCCGTGCTTGGTTACGGCAATATCGCGTTAGAGAACATAGACGCTAGTATCCAACGTTTAGCTCACATATTTCGAAATGGGAAGCGATGACTATTCAACTACACGTGTTTGTCGCTTATGTCGCCACTGTTTCCAAGGCAGTAAAAGTAGAGTAAAAATGCCAAGTGCATAAAACATTGACCAGCCTAAACATATAAAAACACCGGTACAAAGCAGTAGGGACAGTCCCGCAAGTGTTTTACCAAATCCTCGAAGCAATTTAAAAGCGGCTAACATCGCCAACATGTAAACCAGAACGAATACACTGTTTGCGAGTTTTAGGAAAAACTCCAGATCGAGCTGTGATAGGGTTCCTATCACACAAGATATCAATAATATACCGCCAACTAATATGGTGGCTGAGAAAGGGACACCACGACGCGAAATCTTGGCTAGTGGACTAGAAGGACGATGTTCACGAGCTTGAGCCCAGACCATTCGCGCTAGGCTCTGTGTGTATAAGTTAACGCTCGCGAAACAAGCGGAGAAACCTATCAAGCTGATTATCCATTTGGCTCCATCGCCTAGTAGTTGGGCACTAAGCCAGGGGATGGATGCGTTATCAAATTGAGCGTTACCATACGCGCCAAATTTTAAAGTAACGACAGAGCATGCCCAATAGGTAGCCCCTGCTACAAAACAACCGACCACAATGGCAATAGGGAAATCTCTTTGAGGGTTTTTGAACTCTTCCCCCATATGGGCAAAAGCCTCTATGCCAACAAAACACCAGAACATCACGCCTAACGCTGCGGTAATAGGCCAAATTGACTCTTGTGTGATGGCGGGCATCACAAGATCGGCGCTGTTAACGTCGCCTTTCCATAAAAATGCGCCAACAAGTGCGAAGACACTCAAAGCAATAAGAGTTTGTAAATGACCTGATGATTTTGTGCCCATCAAGTTGACGAACACAAGAAGTACTACCGTGAGAACTTGTGCAAACAGATTGTTGCTAATAGGCTCTGGCAATATTTGTTGTAGGAAGCCTGCGGCGAGTGCAATCGCGGCCGGAACCCCTACCGGAATGACACTAACAAATAGCCAAGCGACACTACTTTCCAGTTTGGCGTTAAAGGCTTTGCGTACAAAAAAGGCTGTTCCGCCCGCGTTGGGGTATCGTTTACCCAGTTGAGCAAAAGTCAGCGCAATAGGACAAATCGCGATGAACAATAAAATCCAAGCCCATAGTGAAAAATGGCCAGCTATACCTGCTGCGATAGCCGGGATCATAAACAGCCCCGTTCCCATTAATGTGGTGGATAACTGTGCGATACCTGATGTGAGTGAAATGTCTTTTTTGAGCTCTTCCATGCGAATTGATTCATCCAATGTTATGAGGCTTATTACGAAAAAGCTTGTGGCTTCTGGTTATTTCGTTTTATGTGTTTAAGCGATGCTATTTATGTGCTGAGTACTTAAGTTGGGAATTTGATTTCAATGTGTTATCTATTTTCTGTTGAAATGGATAACAGCACTCATCTCATGCCCGCCAAATAGCATATCCAAAATGTTAATAACAAAATGATTTACTAAACCGTCAATATGACGGTTGTTTTAAATAATTCCAACAAAATGTCGGTTTCTTATGCAGTTAGAATCGGTATAGAATGAGAAAAATAAGGAAAGCTTGGTAACGGTATGGACAAGTTTGATCATAAGATTGTGGATCTGCTCAGGCACAACGCTCGGCTGTCGGTGACTGAAATTGCGGATAAAGTAAACCTTTCTCGTTCTGCGGTAACGGCCCGTATTCGTAAGCTAGAGCATGACAAAGTGATTCTAGGGTATCACGCTGAAATTGCGCCTTCGGGTGGGGATTCGATTTGCGCCTATTTTGCCTTAAAGTTCGATAAATCAACCTCTACGTATTATTGCGAATCATACGCGGACGAATTATACAAAATTGATGGCGTAAAATGGTGTCATGCGATCAGCGGTGAGACGGACATGATGGTTTTTGTCGAAGTGCCTACGATGGCTCGCTTGAACGAAATCAGAGATCAAATTCAACGATATCCAGAGCTTCGAAACCTGATGACTCATACCGTCTTAGCTGAATTCTTTAACACGACTGGGAACCTGTTTGTGAAGTGACCATGAATGGATGCCATGTTGAAAACCCTTCTGAGCGAATATGTTAAACAACATTAATTTGAATCTACTTAGATCCTTGCATGTACTTTTAGAGGAGTGTCATGTCAGCCGGACCGCAGACCGTTTGCACATTACGCAGTCTGCCGTCAGTCGACAGCTTGCACAATTGCGCGATCTGTGTGGTGACCCACTGCTTATTCGTCAAGGTAATCAACTGATACCAACGCCACGAGCAATAGCGTTAAAATCAAAGCTTGATGCATTACTGGCTGAGTTTGACCATTTACTCGATGACCAACCTTTTGAGCCGCGGCAGTGGCAAGGTGAGCTTGTTATTGCTTCTAGTGACTACGTGGCGCAATACGTATTGCCCGATATTGCCGCTCACTTGGGTGAACAAGCGCCACAGTTGGATATGGCGTATCGACTGTGGCAACCCAACTTTCTTGATAAACTTCATGAGACGGGCATCCATATCGCGTCTTCTATGTATCCAGAAAAACCACAGAGTGTGTCGAGCGTTAAAATTGGTGAGGATTCATCAGTTTGTTTGATGAAATCTTCTCATCCGTTAGCAAAGCAGGACCAGATCAGTATTGAAGACTTGATTTCATATTCACACATCAAAGTGACTGGCGGCGGAGACAAAGATTCCTACACTGATTTAGCATTGAAAGAGCTAGGGCACACTCGCCACGTTACCTTTAAGGTTCCATTCTTCTCTGCTGCGATCAATCGCTTAGTTGCAAGTGAGCACCTGATGGTGGCTCCTGAACATATTGCCGTTAACCTCGCTAAGCATTGGGACTTAACCCATAAAGCATTACCACTCGAAACACCTATTCATCAATATTGGTTAATGTGGCACCCCAAATACGACACGGATCCTGCGCATAAATGGGTGCGAGAAGAGATTCGCTCAGTAATGCAAATTTCTGAATATTCCATTCGCTAATACGTACACCGTTTAGCTATGACTTGAAGTCATGATTAGTATGAATAACTTTGATTTCTAATTATACCTCTTCCGTTGATAGAGTGAGCTTCAAAGAGGGGAGATTCTTATGACACTAACAGTTTGGTTATCACTTTTTACCGTGTGTTTATTAGGGGCTATGTCACCAGGTCCCAGCTTAGCTATTGTCGCTAAGCACTCGTTGGCTGGTGGACGTATCAATGGATTAGCTACGGCTTGGGCTCATGCGTTTGGCATTAGTATATATGCGTTTATTACCTTGATTGGTCTCGCTGTTGTTTTGCAGCAAAGCCCGATGCTGTTCAAGACGATTAGCCTTGTGGGTGCGGCATATCTTGCGTATTTAGGGTTTAATGCTTTGCGTTCAAAAGGTGGTGTGGCTGCGAAGTTGGAGTCAGGTGAGGAAACAACGGTAATCCAGTCTGCGCGAGAAGGCTTTTTTATCTCGATTTTAAGTCCCAAAATTGCTTTGTTTTTTATCGCATTATTCAGTCAGTTTGTCGCGCTCGGTAATGATTTGAGTAATCAGATGATCATTGTTGCCACGCCGTTTGTTGTGGATGGGCTTTGGTACACCTTTATTACCCTAGTGCTATCGAGCTCTAAAGTCGTTGACAGAATTCGCTCTAAGGCAGTGTTGATTGATCGTTTGTCAGGGGTAGTACTCATGCTGCTGGCTCTTAGAGTGGTCGTAACGGTATAGACAAGCTCGCAAGACAGAAATACTAAAAGCAGCCCGTGTGGCTGCTTTTTTGTCTACTCTCAGTAACCCTTACACAATTTACGTAATTCTGACGCTAAACGTTGCTAAAATTAATATTATCAATAGTGTTACTTTGGTTCATATTCTCATTTGCTGTGAAAGCTACTTTCCAACGCATTGTTATAATGAGAACGATAGCCACTTAACGTTAATACTAACAGTGTCGCATATTAAGTCGAGAGTGCTTTATTGGATAAAAACGGACTTTCCTCTTACTTACCCTATGAAAGGGGTAGAGACTTCATGACCGTTTAGAGGGTGAGAGCAATATGCAAAGAATAGTAGATTTAGCTCCAGTAGTAATTTTGACCAGTGTTTGCAGCGTTGCTTGGATATTCTTTTCAACAAAGAGCATTTGGGTGTTTTTTGAACTGTTTGTATTTACGATGCTTGGCTTTGGCCTTTTGTACGGGTTACTACAAAAGGCTGATCCTAAACACTTTGACTTTGTTTTAAATCACATCGATGAAATTAAGAAGGAAGGCAAAGATGCTTGCCTAAGCGGCGCTCCGAAAGAATCCAACCCATACTCTGGTGTCGATGGTGATTTATGGGAGGCTGGTTACACAGCCTCCAACAACAAAAAGATAAAGCAATAAACCGCTAGGTGCTTATTCAACATTGTGCTTTTCAAAAAAGCACCCTGCCATTTTAAGGACAGGGTGAAAGCAAGAAGTTTCTCAGGAGCGGTCGGGGGAGAGAAACTCATCTAAATCTTATTTACTTACCGGCGAACCTCTTCAAATTCACCTTCAATCGCATCTGCTTTACCTGTATTAAACTCATACTCTTCGTGCATTTCTCTCTGCATTTTCTTGACGCGCTTTTCAATACGCTTGCCGGTAATTAATGCTGCGATGGTCAACGGAATCGCAATGATCAAGCTAAATACTAACGTAAAAAAGCCGGTAATCAGTGCTAGTGCAGTTACAATAATCCGATTCATAATCATAACCTCTCTGTAATTTATGTGCTCAGATTAATGCTGTGAACATGAACAAAACATGAATGCTGACGTTCACTTTGTCCGGAGAGTGTCAAATGAATGAAACGAAAAAACGCCTGAGGGTGATCAGGCGTATAAACGGGGAAAAATATTAGTAATGCGCATGGCGCTTATTATTTAGAACAAATATGAGATATTGTCCGCTACGCTATGTGGTTAACGTTGTGGAGCAAAGTTCACCTATCGAGGGAATGTTTGGTAACGAACACCCATCATTTGTTCCATACAGTGCACAACTTGGCAGCTGTAACCGAATTCGTTGTCGTACCAGATGTAAAGTACACAACGCTTGTCTTGTGCGATAGTCGCTTGACCATCTACGACGCCTGCATGGCGAGAGCCAACTAAGTCAGTTGATACAATTTCTGTTGAATCGGTGTAGTCAATCTGTGCCGAAAGCTCAGAGTTCAACGCCATTTCACGCAAGTAATCGTTCAGTGAATCACGGTCTACGTCTTCACCTAAGTTTAGATTAGCGACTGCCATAGAAACGTTTGGTGTCGGTACGCGAATCGCGTTGCCTGTTAGCTTGCCTGCAAGCTCTGGCAATGCTTTAGCAACTGCTTTTGCCGCACCTGTTGAAGTCAGAACCATGTTTAGCGAAGCACTACGTCCGCGACGGTCACCAGAGTGGAAGTTGTCAATCAAATTTTGGTCGTTTGTGTATGAGTGCACGGTTTCAATATGGCCAGAAAGAACACCATATTTATCGTTCAGAGCCTTAAGGACTGGCGTGATTGCATTTGTTGTACAGCTTGCCGCAGAGATGATGGTGTCATCTTCTTTAATTACCGACTCATTTACACCGAATACAACGTTTTTGATGTCACCTTTACCTGGTGCTGTTAGCAGTACTTTCTCTGCGCCTTGACACGCTAAGTGTTGGCTCAGGCCTTCAGAATCACGCCAAACACCTGTGTTATCAACAACTAGCGCGTTATTGATACCGAAAGCTGAGTAATCCACTTCGCTTGGGTTATTTGCGTAGATGATTTGGATGTAGTTGCCGTTAACGATCAGTGCTTTACGCTCTTCATCGATAACAATACTACCGTTGAACTGACCGTGAACTGAGTCACGACGCAGCAAGCTAGCACGCTTCTCCAAATCGCCTTTTTTACCGCCACGAACCACAATCGCACGTAGTCTTAGTGGGTAACCTGGACCACTTTTCTCAATGAGAAGGCGAGTAAGTAGTCGACCAATGCGACCGAACCCGTAAAGAACCACATCACGCGCTTTCAATGAAGAATCTGCGTCGCGAGCACCATCAAGTGCAGTGATAAGGAAATCGTTTAGAGAGCTTGTATCGTCATGTTCATTCCAGTACATAGTTGCCAATTGGCCAACATCGACACGGCATGAAGAAATGCTCATTTCACAAAGCGCTTGAATAATAGGCATCGTGTGCTCAAGCGAAAGTGGGTTACCGGTATAACGTCTTGCAACGCGATGAGTTTTGAGAATGTCTATAGTAGTAGCATTAATAAGCGTTTTACCAAACAGAACCACTTCGATTCCTTTTTGACGATATAGCTTACCAATTAGAGGGGAAATAGATTCAGCAATCGTTTGGCTAGTTTGCCAGTCTTGGAGATATTTCTCTGGACTCATTGTTGTATTAGACCTTTCACGTTTTGGGGGCTAACCATACTCTCTGCTGTTGCCTCTTCGGCAGCGTGCAAGAGTGTGGTGGGTTATGTAATCGGGTTGTAATAGTTATGTGTGCGGATTCTAAGGTCGGAGTCCTTATTCTGCTAGGAAAATTAAATCCAGTGTAAAACACTACTTAAGGGGACGTTAGTGGTGGATTAATGTGACTAAAGCAGTGGTTTTCACGTATTGACATTTAGAAAGTAACTTACTTTTTTTGCGATGATAACGTTTGCTTTCAAATTAGTTTTGTTGACAAAAATGGATATTTTGCATTTTTGTGTGATTTGACTCGATAAGGCAACTCAATAGGTAAACATACAATAGATGATTTCCTGAAAAGTGATGCGACTCTTAGTTGTGAGTGAAACTTTATTGTTTGCATCCAACTTTAAGATCAAAAAATATGACTTGAATCACAATTGCCACTTCATTAGCCGATGATAAAACACTCACAATAACCATAATCTAGGTAGGTGAATGTTGTTTGAAAGTAACAATGTCGTATATGCCTTTCAATGCAAGAAACTAGTCTAATATTAAATAAACGGATGAAATCAACCATTAGGCTGATGGATGTTGAGATTATCAATAAAAACACGCTTAGCACTCCTCGCACTATTACCCGCTGTGGTAATAGTGGTGTTTGCAGTTCAGCAGTTTTCTGATAATGCGTTGCGCGTGAGCCGTCTCAATCAAACGGTTAGCAATATTCAAGGTTTCCAATTGATATCCAAGGCCTCCCACTTTATTTACTCCATAGAGAAAGTACGCCGACAGCCTGATCTTCAAGTCTCTGCAGCCATTAATATTGAAGAACAAGGTGAAGTTATTTCTTCTTTGCATCAAAAGTTTGTGAGTAACCCTAATACTGCTGAGTATGCTGATGAACTGAAAGAAGCCATGCTGGGGGTATTGTCAGGTAGATTGAGTGAGATGGACGACCTGGGTGATTGGGCATTTCAACAGCTCCAAAATATGTCGCGCTCTTTGTTGCAAAATCATCAATGGTATGGCAGTGACGACGGCATTCGCATGCAAAATTTTATTGCCTACCTTGCTCAGCTCTCTTTTTGGACACAGAAAGAAGCTTGGCTGACGAACCGTTTAGTCCAAGACCCTAAGAGTCGGCTAAGTCAAAGTATGTTTTATCAGGCGATTGACCGACAGCAGCAAAATTTGGATGCGTTTTTAAACTTAGGTGGGTCATACGAGCAAGTGGATAAATTGCTTGGCTTGTTTACTTCGCCGAGATATCAGAGAAACTTGGCGTCTCGCGGACAATTAATGTCAGGAGACATGTCACAAAGTGACTACGCCGCGTATTTAAAAGAACTCGATTTTCGTGTGCAGCGCTTACAAGTGCTCATTGATGGGTTCACCAAACAAACTGAGCAGTCGCTTCTCACGCAGGTTCATGAACAAAAGGCCAATATAGCGATGATCAGTTTTGGCGTCGCCTTAGTGGTTATCCTGCTTTGTTGGCTCGGATTTAGTACTTGGTTCCGAGTTAACAGCAAACTCGATGCGATCATTCATACTTTAAACGCGTTGATCAACTCCGAAGAGAAGCAAACAAAAGTCAAAGTTGATGGAAGTGATGAACTGACCATTTTTGCTCAGCAAGTGAATCGAGTGGTTGAAGAAATGCAGAGACAAACTGAAGAAATACTGCATGCAAAAGAGTCAGCAGTATCGGCTAATCGTGCAAAATCTGTGTTTCTTGCCAACATGTCACATGAAATACGCACGCCCCTTAACGGGATCATGGGCATGACAGAAATACTCTCTCAAAGTGAGTTGTCTTCGCATCAACAAGAAGTTGTTGATGACATTGACTCCTCATCTCAAACACTGCTTACTTTACTTAACGATATATTGGATCTCTCTAAAATCGAGTCTGGACGATTGGAGCTGTCACTAATAGAAGCGGATATCCGAGAAGTCGTGTATCAGTCGATGATTTTATTCCAATCCAAAGCAACATCTAAACAGCTAAAGTTAGGTATTAATTTAGCTGAAAATATCCCCATTCGCGTGATGGTCGATGATCATCGTGTCAAACAGGTAGTTACGAATCTGGTATCGAATGCGGTTAAGTTTACCGAAAGTGGGCATGTATGCGTTGATGTTAGTTATGAAGAGTTACTTGAGAAAGAACGTGGAGTGCTGACGTTTAAAGTAGAAGATACCGGAATAGGCATTGATCAAGATAAGTTAACCACGATTTTTGAACCCTTTACTCAGGAAGATGAAGGAGTGTCGAGGCAATTTGGCGGTACAGGGTTGGGTTTGGCAATTTGTTGTCAGCTTGTGTCGATGATGGGGGGCAAGCTCGTAGCAACATCTACAAAAGGAGTGGGCACATGCTTTGAATTCTCGATTGAGGTTGAAGCAATTCCGGTGTTTGGCTGGCGTTCGGAGGTGATTAATAAAGGGCTTTTGATCTGCTCAAATTACGACTACGCCGACCAAATATTAAAAGAGTGTCGCTTAGCGAAAATCAATCTCTTTGGCGTTAATAATGTGAATGAAGTGCAAGCGATAAATGATGACTTTGATGTCATATTTCTGTGCCACAGTAACGACGCTAATACCGATGAAGTTTTGGATAATCTATCATTTAATTACGATCTTCGCCGTGTGATTATTTGCCAGCATCATTTATCCACTCCCTACGAAAATGCAGAAAAAGTACATGCCGTACTCACATTACCTTTCCTTGGCAATCGATTTAAGCATGTCATTGATGATTTAGCTAAGGTTGAAAAGACTATATCAAGTGACAATGTCACCAATAATGTTGTCAGCTCTGAATATCGAGCGTCGCGCTCTCATCGGAGGATCTTAATTGCGGAGGATAATTTGATGAACCAGAAAATAGCGAGTTTTTTTCTGGATAAAGCAGGTTATGACTATTTGATAACAAGCAACGGCCAAGAAGCGTTAGAAGCCATCACAAAGGGAGAAGAATTCGATGCAATTTTAATGGACTGCATGATGCCCGTGATGGATGGACTGACCGCGACGAAAGAAATTCGTCGTTGGGAAAAGAAAGCAGGACGTGAAAAAACGATGATTATCGCACTCACTGCGAGTGTTTTGGAAGAAGACATCCACAACTGTTTTGCGGCAGGCATGGATGCTTATTTACCTAAGCCGTATAAATCGAACCAGTTATTTGAGCTCTTTAGTGAATTAAAACTCGCCTAGCTAACATTTCAACTTAGACAAGGCGTCAAAACGATAAAGCCCCACTTCAGGGGCTTAGTTCTGATTATTCATTGTTGTGCGTTGGCTTGAGCGCCTGCGAGTTTGCGTATGGTTTGGCGATAGGTTAGGTATGCGGAAACACCAGCTAACAGGTTGCCGATACAAGCGCCTAAGAGTAAACCTCGGATTCCATCCATTTGAGCGCCAACCCACAAGCACGGTAGGAAAAAGACAAACAAGCGCAGCGCTGAAATAGTGAGCGCGGTGTAAGATTTGCCTAATGCATTACAAAGAGAAACCATTAGCATACAAACCCCTAATGAACCCAAACTGATCGGCACTATCAGTAAATGCATTTCCAAGACTTGCTCCACTTGCACATCACTTGTCATCAATAATGCGAGTGGGTTTGCGACGGCAAATGTAATGGCAGCAATCAAAAGTTGGAAACCTAGAATGAATTTTACGGCAATACTGACGAGCCTTTGGATATCTTCATAGTTCTTTGCTCCAAGTAAGCGTCCAACCATTGGAGGCATAGACATTGTCAGCGCCAAGACCGAAACGATAGCAAAGAACTCATAGCGTGAACCAAGCGCCCAAGCGGCGACTGCTGCGGTTCCAAAGCTCGCCAATAATTTTGTTGCTAGCATGGAAGACAACGGTGGCAGCAGTTGGCTAATCATCGCAGGGCCCATAATGTTACCGATAGATGCAACACTTTTGGCTACGTTAAGATCTTGCCATTGTGTCGTTGCCCAGTGATTCTTTTTCACGCGAGGAGCGACGACTAAAATACCAAACCCAAAAGCGACGATGGTTGCTATTGCCGCTCCGTTAATACCCAAGTCAAATGTGAAAATAAATAGCGGATCGAGCACAAGGTTCACGCCGCTGGTTATCATCATCATTGTGCCAGGTAACATTGTATTGCCATTAGCTCGGCAGATACTGTAATAAAAATACAAAACCGCACCAGTCCATGAGCTTAATAACCACCAAGGCCAGTAACTGTCGATTATCGGCATAACAGATTCTGGAGCGCTTAATAGAGCTAAAATGGGGTAGCGCAAAAGCCAAATTAGCCCGCCAAAAATAGCGACACCAATTGAGCCGATCATCAATACTAATCCGCCCAGTTGTTTGGCATACCGACTTTCATTCGCCCCAAGAGCTTTAGAAATGACCGCTGTCGTTGCGATCCCTAGACCGACTTGAATGCCGATAATGACCATTTGCAAAGGCAGAGTGAAACCTTGAGCGGCTAACGGTAAAACGCCGAGCTGACCGATAAACGCGCTATCCACAAGCTGAAAGCTCATTAAAGACAGAACGCCAAAAAGCATTGGCCAGGTCATCGTAAATAATTGTTTTGCAAGCGTTGGTTGTGTACTTGTCGTAGTTGAAGACATAGAAAGCTGAATGCGTTAGGAATAAGAGTTAGATTGATTGTACACGGCGGTTAGTTTAGAGACAAAAATAAACCCCGAGGAAGATATTCTTGCTCGGGGTTCGAAAATCTAGCTTACGCGTTTATTTTTTGCCGCTAGTTTGCTTGTCTTCTTCAGTCAGCTCACGAATGCGACGGCTGATGTCACGACGTGCTTTAGAGATCTCAGCGCTTTTAATGATGTGGTCATCAACACGATCTTCATAGTCTGCTTTCATATTTTTGATGATTGCGACGATTTCATCGTGAGTCATTTCTGGTTTGATGTAGTCTAGAAGGTTTTCTAGAAGATCAACACGTTTACGGTTATCACGAACTTTCTTCTCGTTATCAAGAAGCTCACGTTTTAGTTTGTTTTTACGACGAGCTTGGTTAACGATTTCAAATACGCTACTCATAGTTCTCTTTCCTAATTTTATGAATATCTTCCTCGATTAAAGCACAACATCCAGTGGCATAACAGTCTTTAGATCAATAGCAATGCAGAGTTGAACGTTTCTCAACCAATTGCGTTGTGTCCATATAATCGTGCTGCTTTCTTCGAGTTTTGGCCAACATTGTAGAATCCATCGATTCATTGTCATAACGTGGCCTTCACTATATTATCAACACCATTGAATGCAAAATGATGAACTTGATATGGACTCTGGTAACACTGCGGAGCAAGTAAATAGTCAAGATAATGAGCAAGTCACTCGCTCTGTGGCTGAAAAGTTAAAAACGGCGTATATCAACGCTCGCGAGCAACTCGAAATCATCGAAGTTGAGCTTAATCGTTCAAAAATAATGATGGTCGACCAAGATGGCAATTTGACGAGAGTGCCGATTCTCTCGGAGCATTGATACCTGACCCTATTCGTAAGGGGTGTCAGGTCTTACGCTATGCTTTAGCCTGACACCAACACCTGAACCGCTAACGCTTCTTGCACTGCTGTGTGAATTTATGGCGTATGATTTCGAAGCGATTTAGGTACAAAGTCAAATGCAAAAATAATAAGGAAATGCATTATGAAAGTTGAGCTAACGGCAATTGAAGCACGAGTTATTGGTTGCTTGATCGAAAAAGAAGTCACTACCCCAGATCTTTACCCCCTCAGCCTAAACGCATTAACCAACGCGTGTAATCAAAAAAGCAACCGTGATCCCGTGATGTCACTCTCTGAGTCAGACGTTCTCGATGCCGTTGATGCTCTTATTGAGCGCAGGCTCGTCAGTGACGAAAGTGCGTTCAACAGCCGCGTCAGCAAGTATCAACACCGTTTCTGTAATACGGAATTTGGTGATTTAAAGCTGACAGAGCAGGAGAAGGGCATTGTATGCTGTATGCTTTTGCGCGGTGCTCAAACACCTGGGGAAATTCGTACTCGTACTAATCGTCTCGCGACATTTCATGATGTAAAAGAAGTGGAAACGGTCCTTGAGCATTTAGCAAGCGAAGAGAAAGGACCATTAGTGGTCAAATTACCACGTGAGGCTGGTAAGCGGGAGTCGCGTTATATGCATTTGTTCTGTGGTGATGTTGATGCGTCCGAACTTGCAGCGCCTGTGTCTGCTGCAAGCTCGAGCTCCGATCGAGTAAGTCAGCTAGAGCTCGAAGTCGCTCAGCTGAAAGAAGAGCTGGATGAATTAAAAGCTAAGGTTGAGTCACTGCTTTCATGATGGAAAATACAACGCAGCGTTGGAGTGTCTACCTGATACGAAATAACCGCAACGCGTTGTATTGTGGTGTTACCAATGATGTTGAACGAAGATTCAATCAGCACCAAACCGGAAAAGGAGCGAAAGCTTTGAAGGGAAAAGGCCCTTTGGTATTGGAATGGTCATCGGATTTTGACTCAAAGACGCTTGCCATGCGAGCAGAGTACTATATTAAGCAACTAACTAAAGCGAAAAAAGAGCTGCTCGTTATGTCAAAAGCAAATATTGTCGTCGACGAACATCAACAAATGATGTTAGAGATAGTGGCACTCTGATAAGCCCTTGCTACGCAAAGATACACGGAAACCGCCTATGTCACATTGGCGGTTTCTTTTTGTTTTTGGAGTACCATGTAGGAATAAACTGACGCATAATGGGCTGGTGTTCTGTTTAAAGGTCCTGAATATGAAAAGCGCGAAATGTCTCTACGTTATCGAGACAAAGGAAGCGACTCAATGTACTTTATTTGTATCCACTCAGACCAAGAACCAATTTACTATTGAAACAGGCACTAAGAGGAAGGTAGATTACAAGAGTATAGGATGACTCGGCTAGGTAATGAATAGAGCTGAATTAGGCTCATAAAAAAGCTAAAAGAGCAGTAGATGAAAAAAGCGTTAGTATTCTCCCTGATTTCAATGGCCGCTTTTGCGCCGAATGTGCAGGCCACCCAAGTTCTTAATGGGTATTGGGCATATCAAGAGTTTTTAGACCAGTTTCCACAACAGAAGCAGTTAACTAGTGCGTTGGCTGAAGTGGTAAGAGAAACCCCTGTACCCGTAGCAAAAGACAAAAAGCGTCCACTGAAAATTTCTGTTGTTTATCCAGGGCAGCAGATCTCTGATTATTGGATTCGAAACATCGATGCGTTTGAAAAACGCCTAGATAAGCTTGATATCGACTATCAACTAAATCAAGTGTTTACTCGTCCTAATGCAGATATAAAGCAGCAAAGTTTGTCTTTAATGGAGGCGCTGAAAAGCAACTCCGATTACTTGATCTTTACTCTAGATACCACAAGACATCGTAAGTTTGTTGAGCATGTCTTAGATTCAAAGAAAACCAAGTTAATTTTACAAAATATCACCACACCTGTTAGGGATTGGGAACATCATCAGCCGTTTCTTTATGTTGGTTTCGACCACGCAGAAGGAAGTCGTGAATTGGCCGTTGAGTTTGGCAAGCGTTTCCCTAAACATAGCCACTAT
This sequence comes from Vibrio sp. 2134-1, assembly GCF_033339495.1. Lineage (NCBI taxonomy): Bacteria > Pseudomonadati > Pseudomonadota > Gammaproteobacteria > Vibrionales > Vibrionaceae > Vibrio > Vibrio sp. 2134-1. The sequence continues at coordinate 88,747 of NZ_JAWOUS010000018.1, read as the reverse complement.
AGTGTTCTCTACTTCTCAGAGGGCTACATTAGTGACATCAGAGGCAACACTTTTATCAACCAAGTGAACCGCGATAATCAATTTGAACTACAATCTGCTTACTACACCAAAGCAACAAAGCAATCTGGGTATGAAGCTGCAAAAGCCAGTTTGGAGAAGTATCCGGACGTTGACTTCATTTACGCGTGTTCTACCGATGTAGCATTAGGTGCTGTTGACGCTCTTAAAGAGTTAGGTCGTGATGATGTCATGATCAATGGTTGGGGCGGCGGTTCAGCAGAGTTAGAGGCGCTTTCTAAAGGGGAGTTAGACGTTACCGTTATGCGTATGAACGATGATACAGGTATTGCAATGGCTGAGGCCATTAAGTGGGATTTAGAAGGAAAGCCAGTTCCCACCGTTTACTCTGGTGATTTTGAAGTCGTTACCAAATCGGACTCTCCAGAAAGAATTGAAGCATTAAGAAAACGTGCATTTAGATACTCAGATAATTGATGACAACTACATCAAAAACAAGAAAGCGTCGCTCACTGTCGACGCTTATTACCAAAATAATTATTCTAGTACTTGCTCCGATCATTCTAGGCATCTTTGTTCAGAGTTATTACTTCTCGAAGCAGATTATTTGGCAGGAAGTCGACCGAACCAAGCAGCAGACCTCTGCCCTGATCCTGAACATTTTTGATAGCCATTTTGCAGCGATTCAGATTCATCACAACAGCAATTCGAAAAGTGATGTTGTATTGGATTTTTATACAGAACGTGATGAAGAGGCACTCAATTACTTTTTCATGAGTATTGACCAGAGTGATCCTTCCCATACACCGGAGTTTCGTTTCCTAACCGATCATCAAGGTATTATTTGGGACGATGGCAACGCGCATTTCTATGGCATCAACAACCTGATACTTAGCCGACTTGCCAGTCAAGTGACCTTTAGCAACAACTGGTATTATCTACCCTCACAGACCCCGATGGGAACTCGCCATCTGTTACTTCGTCGCGTACCCGTTTTACAACCTAAAACCGGTGAAGTGATGGGGTACTCTTACAATGTTGTTGTTTTAGATAATAACTTTGGGTTGATGGAAAGGTTAAAAAATGAAGGCAACGTCGACAATGTTGTGTTGGTCGCTAACAACACACCATTGGCAAGTTCATTAGTAGGAGATGAGGCTTATCAAATATTTGACGTACTCAAACGACGAGAGTCCCAGCACAAGCTTGACCAATTATTGATCATCAAAACCCCTATTGAGGTAAATGCCGCCGAGACTGACTTGTGCTTGCTTACTGTGCAAGACAATCAGAGCGTGGTGACATTGCAAATCCAACACCTGCTAGCAATGCTAGCCTCAGTTATCGGTATGGTCATGATTGCGCTAATGACTAAAGAATGGATCGAGAATCGTGTAGTTGAAGAGTTAGGATCCCTGATGGCATATACCCGCTCGGCTCGTGAAGAAAAAGGATTTGAGCGTTTTGAGGGGTCAGATATTGAGGAATTCGATCATATTGGTTCGACACTAGAAAACACTTTTGAAGAGCTTGAAGCACAAAAGCGCTCTTTCCGCGACCTGTTTAACTTTGCGTTATCTCCTATTATGGTGTGGTCTGAATCGGGTGTGCTTGTCCAAATCAATCCGGCAGCACGCAAAGAGTTAGTCATGGAAAACGATATTGAAACCATGCACCCAGTGTTCAAAGGTTTCAAAGAAAAGTTGATGCCACACCTTCGCATGGCGGCTCAGGGAGCTACGTTGACAGGCGTTAATGTGCCAATTGGAGACAAAGTATATCGCTGGAACTTATCGCCGATTCGAGTTGATGGAGATATTAGCGGTATTATTGTTCAAGGTCAGGATATAACCACGCTAATTGAGGCGGAAAAACAGAGTAACTTGGCGCGCAAAGAAGCAGAGAAATCTGCTCAAGCCCGTGCCGACTTTCTGGCTAAAATGAGCCATGAGATCCGAACGCCAATCAATGGAATTTTAGGGGTTGCTCAATTGCTAAAAGACTCTGTGGAAACAGAAGAGCAGAATAACCAAATTGACGTACTTCGACATAGTGGTGAGCACTTACTTGCTGTTTTGAATGATATTTTGGACTTTTCGAAGATTGAGCAGGGTAAGTTTAATATCCAAAAGCACCCGTTTTCTTTCACTGATACAATTCGAACGTTAGAAAACATTTATCGTCCTATTTGTGAAAGTAAAGGCGTCAACCTTGTCATTGAAAACAAAATAGATCCCAATGTTGAAATCTTTACTGACCAAGTTCGTCTGAACCAAATTTTATTCAACCTAGTCAGTAATTCTGTGAAGTTTACGCCCTCGGGTAGCGTGCGCTTGCATGCTGAACTTGAGCAGTTCTATGGCGCTGACAATAGTGTGCTGGTCGTGGAAATTACGGATACAGGTATCGGCATCGAGTCTGACAAACTCGACCAAATGTTCGAACCTTTTGTTCAAGAAGAAGCAACAACGACTCGAGAATACGGTGGCAGTGGCTTAGGGCTGACCATTGTGAAGAGCCTCGTCGACATGCTGGAAGGTGATGTTCAAGTCCGCAGTCAGAAAGGTTTAGGAACGACTTTTGTCATTACAATGCCAGTGAAAGATCGTGAGCGAGTACTCACCCCTCTTGATTCGAGTTTGCGAGTTAAGCCAGATGAACTATTTGCAGAGAGTCTCAAAGTGTTGTTGGTAGAGGATAACCATACTAACGCATTCATTCTAAAAGCGTTTTGTAACAAGTACAAAATGCAGGTTGATTGGGCGAAAGATGGGTTAGAAGCAATGGAATTCTTAAAAGATCATACTTACGATTTGATACTGATGGACAACCAGCTTCCGCATCTTGGTGGAATTGAAACGACCAAAGAGATCCGACAAAAGCTAAAACTAGGCACGCCAATTTATGCGTGTACTGCTGACACCGCGAAAGAAACCAGTGACGCCTTTATGGAATCGGGTGCGAATTACGTGCTTCTCAAGCCGATTAAAGAAAATGCGCTCCATGAAGCATTTGTGGATTTTAAGCAGCGGTTCTTAGTTGAGCGAACATGAATCATTGGCTCACTACGGGATAACCCAATTATTCATTATCTGAAAAGCACAACATCATGACAGTGGGTTGTGCTTTTTTGTATCTGACCCTTTTACTCTTATACAAATCAGACTTTATTGGTCTCGACGTTTGTTGTGTACATCGCTGCATTTCAAATTCAAACATAGTGTTGTGTTACTTAGATTTCTCCCCCTTCACTGACACACCTAACGTGATTTCAATCACAAAAAAATATTTACTTAGCGTGCTAACTATTTTATATTACTTAGCACGCTAAGTAATTGAGTAGATCTTATGATTCAAGACATCAACAGTTTGCGAGACCTTTCTCTGGCTGAAAAATTATCTCGTGTTGCTCGTTTGTGGAAAATGGTTGCAGATCGCGAGTTAGAGCCTTTAAACCTAACGTATCCGCGTTGGACTGCGTTATGGAAGCTTTATCGAATGGGTGACAACATCAGTCAGAAGCATTTGGCTGAAGCGCTTGAGATCGAGTTAGCGTCGTTGATGCGAACATTAAAATTATTAGAAGAGCAATCTCTGATCGTTCGCCATTGCTGTGAACACGATAAGCGAGCACGTATTGTTAGCCTCACAGAAGAGGGGAAAACCCTACTAAAGCAAATGGAGGCTCGAATTCTTCAAGTTCGAAGCAAGCTCCTAACGGACATCAACGACCAGGAACTTCAGCAGCTTTCATTGATTCTTGATCAGATTGCTCACAATGCGCTTGATTCACTTAGCGAATAAGTCAGAAAACCGAATTAAAAGAGAAGTAAACGCCTATGACTCCAGATCAAAAATTCGCACGTTGGATCAAATATTCTTGCGTCGCGTTTGTCCTTGTCTTTGCCTATTTTCTAGTTGCAGATCTCGCCATGCCGTTGACGCCTCAGGCAATGGCAACGCGTGTGGTAACTAAAGTGGCCCCCCGTGTGAGTGGGCAGATTACACATCTTTATGTTGCCAACAACCAAGAAATAAGCCAAGGCGATCTACTATTTCAGATTGATCCCCAGCCTTATCAGCTTGCCGTAGAAAAGGCTCAACTTAACCTTGAGCGTGTGATTCAAAACAACGAACAACTTGATGCTTCTATTGCTGCGGCAAAAGCAGACGTTGAAGCGAGTAAAATCGTGGCGGAACAAAAAGTTCGCGAAGCAAAACGTCTTAATACCCTGTTTCACCGTAATGGTACTTCGCAACAGCAGCGTGATGACGCACAGAGCAGTGCAACGGCAGCTAAAGCGAACTTACTGGCCGCACGTGCTCGTTTAAAAGAGTTGGAAGTAAACCGCGGTGATTTAGGCGCGACGAACGTGAATATCCGCGTGGCGCAAAACCAGCTAAAACAAGCGGAACTTAATCTGTCTTACACTCAAGTCTCGGCGGAACATGATGGCGTTGTCGCTAACTTGCAGCTGGAGACGGGGGCCTATGCGGCAGCTGGTACACCTCTTGTCGCTTTAGTCTCCGATGACGTGGATATCATTGCCGACTTTCGTGAAAAGAGTTTACGACACTTTAATCAGAACAGCCGTGCGTTAGTGGCTTTTGATAGCTTGCCTGGTGATGTATTTGAAGCTCGTATTACGAGTGTGGATGCCGGGGTCAGCTCGGGTCAGTTCGATGCGGATGGTCGCTTAGCAACACCAACTGACTCAAACCGTTGGGTGAGAGACGCGCAGCGCTTACGTTTACATTTAGCTATCGATGAGCCTCAGCAGCGTGCATTTCCAGCAGGGGCACGAGCAACCGTGCAGTTGTTGCCAGAAAACGCATTATCTGGCTGGTTAGCGAGATGCCAGATCCAATTCTTGAGTCTTCTTCATTATATTTATTAACGAGGAGGCGATATGAAGTTATGGGACCACCCCATGTCGGAAAACGACTTCCGTCAGTGTTTGCGCATTGCAACTGGTGCGACTATTGGTTTCACTTTATGTAAAGTATTTGGTTGGAACTATGGCGTATTCTTTACTGTAACCCCGATGCTGTTACTTGGAATGGTGCCAGTCATGAGTCTACATGCCGCACGACAACTGGTTTTTTCAGCGGTTGTGTGTGGATTAGAAGTTGGTGTTCTTGGTGGGTTATTTGGTGGGCATCCTGGCATGATGACAATCATTGCATTCGGGTTGTTCCTGTATAAATTCGCCTGTATGTCAAAAGGGAGCTTATTCTTATTTGGAGCGAACAGCGTACTGAGCTTAAGCATCATGCTGCATTTTGCGAGTTATCCAACCACTGACTTAAATGACCTAATATTTAGCAATCTGCAAGCGAATGTTATTTCAGTGATCGTTGCTTATGTGGTGACATTTTTGATTCCCGATGCGGAACCTCGTCAGCCACCAGCGAAACCGTCGCAGCCTAAACAGAGTCATCGCATGCGTCATGAAGCCCTTATGGGGGCGAGTATCGCTACAATGTCTTTCCTTGTATTCCAGCTATTTGACCTCAGTGACTCTATGTCTGCTCAGGCGACAACCTTGCTTTTATTGTTTCCTATGCATTGGAACGGTGCTTTAGGGTATGCGCGAAAAAGAGCAATGGGAACCTTGATGGGGGTGACCTTTGGTATCGTCGGACAACTTGTATTATACGATTGGTCGGATACCTTATTGTTTATCGTCCCATTGCTTTGGATTGGGGCTATGATGTTCAGCTATATGCACGTGAAAGAGTCTAGCGGTTCGGGAGCCGGATTTGGCGGCTTAACCACATTAGGCATTTTGTTCGGCCAATATCTTACTCCGGATGGTGACTTAATGTTCAGTGCGCTGTATCGCGTGAGCAGTATTTTGTTTGCTATTGTTGCGACGCTGCTTGTGACCTATACGGTTCACAGAATACTCAACAGCTTTGAGGCGACGCGCTTTAGCGAGCAGTAAGTTCAGACGTTACTGGTTAGAAAGGATTGCTCCAGTAACTCTGTTTTTAGTTCGTGAGTCATCGCAATGGGACTGGCAAACTTAATTCCAACTACCCATCCCTTCACCAATTTCTTAATGTTGGCAATGACACATCGATTTTCTTCTCCGATATAGTGGCTTAACGGGCATTCGATGGTAACACTCTCACCCACGTTGAATTCGGGCTCAATCAAGGTTGATATACCAACACCTGCTAGAGAGAAATCGATAAGGCTACCGTCGTAGACATTCCCTGCATGAATAACGTTACAGTCCATTTGCAACTTGTAACGCTCATGTTCCCGAACTGGTTTGGTTGCAAATGTTCCTGGAATGCGGATAAACAAAAGGGGGGATGGTCGAACGGTCGTCGTCAGCACGCTGGACTTAAACGCAATGACATGGCCTAACTCCGTATCTGATACACCACGCACGATGACATCGGCGTTGGGGAATTTTCTCATCACTTGCTCTTCAAGCAAACGCATTGGTATATCAAGAATCAAATAAGCATTTTCTTTCATCCCCAGATAGGTGGTGGAATACGTATATTGATCCTTAGGCCCAAATTCGAAATTAGTAGAAAGTTTCATTCCCGGTTTGAGAAACCTATGCAGTTCATCTTTAGTATGAGTGGCTGGCATCACATTGGCGTTTTAATTATTAGTTAAGCTGAGGCTATCAAAACGCCATTTTGTTATTCAAGATAGTAAGGCATAAGTTTTTGTAAAATCATCGCTATCTGTGAAGTGGTGGGCGATAAGTTTGGCTCATTCCACCTTTCATAAAGATTTGGCTTGCCACAATACTGCCGCATGTGACCAACATCAGCGCTAACCAAGTGAGAGAATCTGGTTGTTCACCAAAAATTGGAACGGCAAGAAGTGTCGCGACGACTGGAGTTAATGAACCAAAAGCAGCGCTGGCTTCGGCACCGATGATCCTAATTGCATAAATGAAAGTGAAAGAAGCGATTAAACCTGCGCCAACACCTTGTAGCATCGCGTGGCCAAATAACTCCTCCCATGGCCACTGGCTGAACGGTGTTACCACCAAATAACTGTCTACCCACCCGAAACCAACGGCGATGATGAGCAGAGCCAAAGACGCGATTGCAACGAATCCTGCACAGACGTGTGCATTAAGATTGGCGACACGAGCGCTGATGGTGAAAGCAGCCCACATGATGCTGCCAGTTAGAAACAGGATATGCCCTTGTAATTGAGACCAGTTGTACTCTGCGCCGCTATTAGAAAGAAGGAATACGAAAATCCCTAACAGCACCGTAGAAAGCCCGATTAAGCGGTGAGCACTCAGCGACTGTTGATAACAAAGTACCGCGATAGCAGAAACAAACAATGGCAAAGTGCCAGGTACTAATGCACTGCCGTGCGCCACGGGAGCGAAATGCATAGCCGTTCCGACGACCAGAAGATAGGGAAGGCCGCTTCCAACCACAACACCAACCAGGTAGCGTTTAGGCACTACGCGCAGCGACTGTTTATGCTTAATCACAAATGGTAATAAAATTATACTTGGGATTAGAAAGCGAACTAACGCGATATCGGCTGGCTGCAAGGCAGAAATTGCGCCCCCTTTTAAAGAAATAAAGAAACCAGACCAAAGCAGTAAGGTCGTTAATATAGCTGCGTATCCCAAGATCATTATCGACATGTCCATTTGTAAATGATGTGTTAATTGTTGAATAAAACTCTTGCCAAAGGGAGGCAAAGTTTGACGTAATTAGGCTTGATGTTGGTGATAAATTGCGTATAAGTGTTAATTGTTGGTGATTAAAGGCATGAAAGAATAAATGGATAAAATTGACAGGCAACTTATCAACCTAATGCAGAAGGATGCCACTCTGACAACGGCAGAACTTGCTGACCAAGTAGGGCTATCGGCATCACCTTGTGCAAGACGCATTAAGCGTTTGGAGCAGGAAGGTGTAATAAGTGGTTATCGAGCTATTGTGTCCAGAGACACTGTAGGCATCGCGATGACTGTATTTGTTGAAGTGAGTTTAAATAACCACCAAGCTTCTTCGATTGATGAGTTTGAACATGCCGTTGTTGAGATGGATGAAGTGATCTCATGCCATGTCGTATCAGGGGCCTATGATTACCTGTTAGAGGTGGTCAGTAAAGATCTCGCTGGTTATGAAACATTTACTAGAAAGTTACAGCGATTAGAAAATGTGAAAGATATTCATACCCACCTGGCGATTAGACAAGTGAAAGGAAATGGCAGTTTGCCGATTTATGCATAAGAAAGATGAAATTTTTCGATAGACTTAAGATTGCCCACTATCATCGAAAGCGATATAGACAGTTTGGTAAAGACAGAGCCCGAACTCTGGGATGGGCAGATAAGTATAGTCAGATCAGCCGTTTTGAGGCGTTGTGCCGAGGGTTAACGTTAGACGGTTCAAGGATTTTAGATATTGGGTGCGGCTACGGAGACTTGTTAGCGTTTATCGAACTTACGGGGGGGCTTCCTCAAAGCTATATTGGCATTGATCAGCAAAAACAGTTTATCTCTGAAGCCAGAAAACGAGATTTTCGCACGCAAAGTAAGTTTATATGTGGCGATTTTTCAACGTTGGTATTGCCTCGTTGCGATTTTGTTTTTGCTTCCGGATCATTGAACTATCAATCCACCAACCCAAATCATACCATTGAAATGATTGATAAAATGTACCGAGCGACAGAGAAAGGTTGTGTGTTTAACTTGTTGGATGAATCCAAACTACCCAGCATGAAAATGTTAGCGTCGCACAATAAAGAAGGTGTCTTTCGCTATTGTCGGTTGCTGTGTCCGAATACACGATTGATTGAGGGATACTCCGAGCACGACTTTACGATTGCCATGATCAAAAAAGCGGAGTCCGTTTCCTGACTCCGCTTAATAAATTCTTAAGCCTTATTGGTTTTTGTATTGTGAGATTTCACAGTTACCTGTGTATCTATCAACCTTGAATGAGAACGCGGCTGAATGGTATTCCCTCCCATCACTCCATATTGTTTCTCCGAAGATTTTACACAGATCCAAATCACTGATTGAACCGAACTCTTTTACGTGCCTAACTACTGACAAAAACTTGGCTTTGGTAGCATTAGGACATTCCCTGTTACTTAATCGATTGATAACCATGTTTGTAGCATCATCTCCAGCCAAATGTGACTTTTTATTAAATTTTATTAATGGCTAAACTAACCAAAAAATGTCCATAAGTAAAGCATTAATGTGACGTATGTCTCTATAAATTGATTGTCTTGGTCATGGTTTAGTCAAGTTTGTCAAAGGGAACAATCCCATTATTTACATTTGATATCATTCACGACTAAGGAAAGATAAAAAGCACGAATAACGTCCAATATTGGAGTGAAAAACCAACATCGTCTATTCAAAACTGGCTCTGTTTTTACTTCGAAACATCTTGAGCGTATTGAAGCGCTCGGGCTTCTTTATCATAGACTTGTGACAGAGTTTGATATTGTGAAGAGAGGCGCTTGTAATCTTCAGCAAGTTCCAAAGCGTTGGTGTTATACCATTCCGCAGTTATTTGATTGGCTGTTTTGTTTGACTCGCGGCACTTCTGGGCCAGTATCTCCCACCCATTTGCTGACCATTGGGATTGTGTGCTCAATTTAAGCAGCTGATTCGCTTTAGTTGTGAGCTCTTCTTTGTATTGAATCGATGCTTTTAATTGCGCTTTGAACACATTTTGGTTCGACTTGGCACGCCAAAGTAGCACGAGCTCATGCAGTGAAAAGGTTTCGGACAATAACTGACGCTGTTTATGTTCGGTCAAAAGTGTATTGAATACCTCAACATGCTGATTGTAATTGGACTCTAAACGATTGAATTGGGTAAGATTGTCATTCCACGACGATGGGTTACATTGAATATTGGCGTGCCCCGTTATCGGGAACAGAAGAAATAGTAGTATCCAATTGAGTCTGTTGATCATTATTGCTCGCGTTAGTTGACCTGCTCTTTTGAGTATATACCCAAATTTCTACGACATGCGTGCTGCTGGTGGGATAAGAATAAAGAATAAAGAATGAAAAGGAAAAGGGCATGAAGAAAATTCTCGTCGCATTGATTGTCATGCTGTTGCTCGGCGGAGCGGGGGCTGGATACTATTTCTTCTTTATGCAGAAAGATGAACCTGAAGCACCAAAGGCTACGCAAGTCGAGCAATCGTCACTGCAAAAAGAAACATCCAAACCGATTCTGGATTTAGAAGCCGCTCCCCCGGAAGTTACCGAGTACTACGTTATTGAGCGTCGTGTCAATGTTTACAACAAGCCTAACCCTAATGCTTTAGTTGTCGATACGCTCTATAAGGGAGAAAAAGTATCGGTATTAGAAAAAGTAGATGGGTGGTACCGAATCTCCGGCTATCTTGTCTATGAAGAGGGTGGAGAAGAAAAAGCCGAATGGTTGAATGCTGAAGGGTTATCGGATGCAGAGCCAGTTATTAAAGAGCAAGAGCGCTTAGAGATATTGGATGAATACCTACAGAAGTCGGATGATTTAAAAGTTCACTTGGATATTTTCCGTAAGAAAACACAGCAATTGTTAGACGATGAAACCTGTGATCCGAGTGATTTTGAGGAGCTCGGAGGCTGGGTTCGTTCTGTGACGTTCAAAAAGCGCAACGTTTACTTCATCTATTGTGGCGGTTTGGAGCAAGAGAACAAGATCTACTTAGATGTTGATAAGGGCGATATTTTTTATCGATAACTCACCACCAATTACACTAGTTTTCTAAAGACGTTTTGATAAATGCAATAACGATGCAAACCTGAAATCAGAGATTTATAACTTTTTAGTTGTGAACCATAATCAATAGGAATACTATCAACGAGTCAAGTGACCTAACTTGGCTCTTTGTGTTTTTAGTGAGTTCCTATGCCTTGGATTTACCTTAGAAAGTTGATTTTGCTGCTATTTGCAATGGTATTGCTACCAGTGCATGTATCTGCTGCGCAAATCGACCACAAGGCTCACGTACCGCACTTTTCTAAGCTACAACCTTTTGTAGCCGTAAGTGTATCGCCAAACTCTTCCGTCGATTTTTCTGAAGTTTCAGAAGAAAGCTCTCAATCTCCAGTATCTGAAGGCCATGCAAGTCTCGATTCCGTTGCTTTGTTTAACTCTCAGCGCTGGACGTCTTACTTACGGGAAGGGCTTGATGACGAGCACGTAGATTTTGTCGGCGATCTCACTACTCCGTTTTACGCTGATGCGTGTTACGCATACAGCTTGATGGACATTAACTGGCGTCACAACCAGTCCACATTTTATCATTTCACAAGCGATCATCGCATTTCTGGTTGGAAAGAGACCAATGCCATGTACGTCGCACTCAATAGTCAGTTTTCTGCCTAAACACCATTTATTTGCACCATTGTGCACTCTTAACACGACGATTGTATTCGACAGGACGTGAGCGTTCTGAGCATTTCATACCCTGAATTTATTCTGGGAGCATCTGTCGTGTGTTAAGCCTTGTTATTAAAAGCTTCACTTCATCGTGAAGGGATGATGTTTACATGAAAAAAACACCAAAGCAGCAAAAGAACAGAAAGCTGATGAATCACTACTCAGCTTGGAAATATGTAGTATTAATCACGACGGTCATTATTTTAACCCTAAGTGCTATACCAACTTGGTTTGGCGAACAGCCTTCTATCCAGTTGACGTTTGCGGATCAAAACAACAGTGAAATGTCGGTTGTTCATCTGAATCAACTGCTAAAAACCAACCATATTTCAGCCGACAAAATCATCGAAAAAGACGGCAAAACAACCATTGTATTCGATGGTGAAGATGCGCAAAGTAAAGCTCGTGCGTTGTTAAACAAAGAGCTAAATAAAGACGACAGCATCACTTTCTCATACGTATCGGTTGCGCCAGAATGGTTGAATGAGATGGGCTTTAGCCCAATTAAGCTCGGTCTTGACCTTCGTGGTGGCGTTCAGTTCTTGTTGAATGTTGATGTGAATAAAGCGTTTGAAGAGCAACGTGATGCGTTGATTGATGAAATCAAAGCGAATCTACGTGATCAACGTGTTCGTGGTGTGCAAGTTCGAGCAGAAAGCGGCAACCGAATTACGGTAAACAGTGACAGCGAGCAAGCATTGTCGGAAGTGAACAAGTTCTTGCGTCAAAACTACCCGGGCTGGATTTCAAAAAGTTCATCTCGTGGCTTTGTGCTTGAACCGAGTGAACAAAATATCCAAGAATTTCAATCCTCGACTCTTCAACAAAACCTGAAGATCATGCGTGGTCGTATTGAAGAACTTGGTATCACAGAAGCACTAGTGCAACGCCAAGGTAAAGAGAGCATTCGAATTGAACTCCCTGGTGTACAAGATCCTGCTCAAGCGAAAAACGTTATTGGTGCAACAGCAAGCTTGGCGTTTTATGAAGTGAAAGATGCGAGCCAAGCACACAGCAGCCAAGATCTTGTTCTTCAAGACAATGACGGCCGTACGGTGATTTTGGCAAAACGACCAGTCCTAACGGGTGAGTACATCGTAAACGCTCGAGCTGGTGTCGACAAAATGGGTATGTCAGAAGTAAATATTTCTCTTGACCACGCTGGTGGTAAGAAAATGAGCGACTTCTCAGCAACTCACATCGGCAAGCCAATGGCGACCGTTTACCGAGAGTACAAGACAAACGATCGCGGTGTAACCGAGCGTAGTGAGCGCGTTATCAGCGTCGCGACTATTCAATCTCAACTTGGTAGCCAGTTCCGTATTACCGGAGCAGGTAGCATGGACGATGCGCAGCAGTTAGCTCTATTGCTTCGTGCGGGTTCACTAACCGCGCCGGTTACTATTGTGGAAGAGCGAACAATCGGTGCTTCTCTGGGTGCAGAAAACATTGAAAACGGTTTTGCAGCACTGGCTTTAGGTATGGGACTAACACTGACCTTTATGGCACTTTGGTACCGCCGCTTAGGTTGGGTAGCAAATGTGGCGCTTTGTGCCAACATGCTTTGTTTACTTGGCTTAATCGCCTTGTTACCAGGAGCGGTTCTAACGCTTCCAGGTATTGCCGGTTTAGTGTTAACCGTCGGTATGGCAGTAGACACCAACGTTATTATCTTTGAACGTATTAAGGACAAAATGCGTGAAGGCCGCAGCTTCGCTCAAGCGATTGATCTTGGCTTTGACAGCGCATTCTCGACCATCCTTGATGCCAACATTACTACCATGATCACCGCCGTGATTTTGTACGCCATCGGTAATGGCCCAATCCAAGGCTTTGCCTTAACACTCGGATTAGGTTTGTTAACCAGTATGTTTACAGGCGTATTTGCCTCTCGAGCAATGATCAATTTAATTTGGGGCCGCGATGCCCGTCGTGATGTGAGGGTTTAATCATGGTCGAAATGCTAAAACAAAATATTCGTAAAATTCGCTACTTTACTACGCTAGTTTCCATCATTTTAACGGTGATCGCGATCGTCGCTCTAGGCTTTAAAGGGTTGAACCTAGGTTTGGACTTCACTGGCGGTATGGTGACAGAAGTAAAGGTAGATAAGCAGCTAACTAACCATGATCTGCTTGACGTTCTGCAACCAAAGCTTGGTGAATCTGCGTCAGTGACACGCTCTGGTGAAGATGGCCGTTGGGTGATTCGCTACTCTGCGCCTGCAGAAGGTCAAACACTACCGAGCGTAGCTGATTTGCTTAAGCCTATTTCACACCAAGTGGATGTGGTGAGTAACAGCATCGTTGGTGCACAAGTGGGTCAAGATCTGTTCGATCAAGGTGGTTTGGCACTATTAGTATCAGTACTAACGATTCTTGGTTACTTGTGCTTCCGCTTTGAATGGCGTTTGGCAAGCGGTTCACTGTTTGCTTTGGCTCATGATGTGATCTTAGTGCTTGGTTTCTTTGCAATTACTCAAATGGAGTTCAACTTAACCGTTTTTGCTGCTGTGCTGGCGATTTTAGGTTACTCATTGAATGACTCGATCATCATTGCAGACCGAATCCGTGAGCTGTTGATTGCGAAACAGAGTTGGAAAACAGAAGACATCAATGATCAAGCTGTTATCGCGACGTTTTCACGCACTATGGTGACATCTGGTACGACATTGATCACTGTTGGTGCATTATGGATTATGGGAGGAGCGCCTTTGGCTGGTTTCTCAACCGCCATGTTTATTGGCGTTCTGTCGGGTACATGGTCTTCGATTTCGATTGGTACTGTGCTGCCGGAGTGGTTGAAACTGGAGCCGAAACATTATCTTCCAGTTGAGATTGACGCAGCGCCGTAGCATTATTTTTAAGGTAAAAGTGCTTGCGCCACTCATCTTGAGTGGCGCTTTTTTGTGCTTATTTCACGCGCATCAAGCGATGTTTCACAAGTCCCAAATCGAACTCTAAGACTTGTGAGCGCTTCATTGCTTCGACTTTATTCAACATCGACTCTTGGTAGCCTTTCTTCTTCATCCACTGAAGAGGTACAGAGAAAGTATCTTCATTAACGACATAAGACTCGCCTTTATGCTCACCGCTATAGACGTTCACAACCCAAACTCGGGCTTGAAAGTCCAATACTTCACCCATGACTTTAGCGATTTTATTCAGAATATTTTTCATTGTTTCCAGTTTGCCTTAGCTTAGTAGCAACCAGACACCAACTCCCATCATTAAAGTGCCTGCGATACGGTTCATTAGGCGTACATTCTTAGACTGACCTAATACGTGTTTCAACCCTTTACCACCAGTAGCGTACAGAGACATGCAAATGAACTCAAACAGTAAAATAATGGAGACAAGTATGATCAGTTGCGGTGCAAGTGCTGCGTTTTGGTCTATAAAAGGCGGTAAAAGAGAAATCATAAATGCCCAGCCTTTTGGGTTTGCGATTGCGGTAACGAAGCCTTGCATGATAAGTGCGATATTGTCACTCTTTGGTGTTTCTAAGTTGTCGACATTAATCGCAAGTTTCCCTCGCGACCGCCACATTTCAACTCCAAGATAGAGTAAATAACCGCCACCAATGAACTTTAACGCGATAAACATCCAAGGATAATTGAGCATAATCGCAGCGATACCTAACACCGCAGAGACTGACACCAGCGCGACACCGAGAAGTTCTCCTATCATCATCCATAACGTGCGACGATAACCGATACTCATACCTAACGTTAGGGCGAGAGTCATGCACATACCAGGCGTGATTGAGACAAAAAAGAAAGTAGGGATGAACATACTGAGCAATGCAAGATTCATATCTGTTGATGATTTAGTGATTAAAGAGAAGCCACAAAGATAGTGCAAAGTGGAAAAGGATGCTACTACAAAGCGAGCGATTACTTTCACTAGTAGCTAGTTGATGTTCTTCGAATATATAAATTTAAAATGAAATTATATTTTAATCTATGCGTCATAATAGTGCGTATTGCACCAGTATGAGACAAGCTCTTATATCATTTTTAGATTAAATATATTTAATTTATTATATTTTATCGGTATTAATCATCACTGTGTTAAAATAATCGAATTGATAACTAAATTATCATTAAATGCAGTAATTAAATGATATGTTTGATAATTATTTTTACTGATAATTGAATTATTATTCTAATCTCAAGTTTGTTGTAATCATATAGGCTTAAAATTCAGATCTTAAATCATGACATAATGTAACGTCTACCATTCTGTATGTAAGTGCATGATATTTAATAATTATATTTCTATTTCTGTTGGTGTAGCTTTTGTGGAAGTGTGATTTAAAACAATGACTTATGTAAAGTTAACCATTTTATAATATTTCACGGGTAATGAGATCTAAATCAATCTTATGCAATTGGGTGAGTTTTTTATTTGAAATGTAATATTTCTAGGTTAACTTAAAATAAAGGCAGCACGGGATTGGTTGTCAAAAGAATAAATAAACACGTCAGTTGGTGAACTATTTCATCAGTGTATTAAGTTTGCTTTTTAAATGCCGTTAAGAATGGAGTCTTCAATGAAGAAAGTCGCTTTGATCACTGGATCAAAAGGCGGAATTGGTTCTGCTATTTCCTCTCAATTAGTCAATGACGGTTACCGTGTAATCGCTACTTATTTCACAGGTAACTACGAATGTGCGCTGGAGTGGTTCAACAGCAAAGGGTTTACCAAAGATCAGGTTCGCCTTTTTGAGTTGGATGTAACAAACACGACAGAGTGTGCAGAGAAATTGGCGCAATTGCTTGGGGAGGAAGGAACCATTGATGTTGTTGTCAACAACGCAGGAATCACACGTGATGGCGTGTTTAAAAAGATGACTGCGCAAGCTTGGAATGATGTCATCAATACCAACCTCAATAGTTTATTCAACGTTACGCAACCCCTCTTTGCAGCAATGTGCGAAAAAGGCGGTGGTCGTGTCATCAATATCTCTTCAGTCAATGGTCTTAAAGGGCAGTTTGGTCAAGCAAACTACTCGGCGGCGAAAGCTGGGATGATCGGTTTCTCTAAAGCCTTAGCATACGAAGGTGCTCGCTCGGGTGTGACAGTTAATGTTATCGCTCCGGGTTACACGGGTACGCCAATGGTTGAGCAAATGAAGCCAGAAGTGCTGGAATCCATCACGAACCAAATTCCAATGAAACGTCTTGCGACACCAGAAGAAATTGCAGCATCAGTGAGCTTCTTGGTCAGCGATGCGGGCGCCTACATCACCGGAGAGACTTTGTCGGTGAACGGCGGCCTATACATGCACTAAGGAGAGAAGATGATGGAAAAAGTATTTATCGTAGCGGCGAAGCGTACTCCAATTGGTGCTTTTGGTGGCAGCCTGAAAAATACTTCTGCTGGCGATCTGGCAGCAGTAGCGATTAAAGGCGCGTTGGAAGCGGCAAAGTTGCCCGGCGACAAGGTTGACGAAGTGATTGTTGGCAACGTTGTTGGTGCAGGTCAAGGAATGGGTGTTGGCCGCCAAGCGGCACTGTTTGCGGGGGTTCCTGAATCTGTTCCTGCATATGGCGTAAACATGGTTTGCGGTAGTGGCATGAAAACGGTCATGGATGCCGTGTCCCATATCCGTAGTGGCGATGCTGAGATCGTTGTTGCAGCGGGTGTTGAAGTCATGTCTCAGATTCCGTTTGCCGCACCAAGCAGCATTCGTGATGGCAACAAAATGGGCAATCTGGAGCTAAAAGATCTGCTCGTAGCGGACGGTTTAACCGATGTTTACAACCAATATCACATGGGTGTGACGGCAGAAAACGTAGCAAAACAAATCGGCTTAACTCGCCAGCAGCAAGACGAATACGCGCTGTCTAGCCAACAGAAAGCGGTAGCCGCTATCGAAGCTGGCAAATTTCAAGACGAAATTGTGCCAGTGGAAGTAAAGCAACGCCGTGAAACCGTGATGTTTGATACGGATGAATACCCAAAAGCGAACGCGACAATGGAAGCCTTAAGCAAGCTACGTCCTGCTTTTGACCGCGAAGGCACTGTGACTGCGGGTAATGCATCAGGTATTAACGATGGCGCGAGTGCGATTATCGTGGCGTCTGAAAGCGCAGTTAAAGCGCATGGATTAACGCCGCTTGTTGAGATCGTAAGCTACGCGCAATCGGGTCTTGATCCGAAGATCATGGGCCTAGGTCCTGTTGAGTCCGTCAATAAAGCACTCGCAAAAGCGGAACTCAGTGTACACGACATCGACGTTTACGAGTTAAACGAAGCATTTGCAGCGCAAGCACTTGGCGTGATTCATCAGTTGGCGGAAACAAACCAAGTTCCAGTTAACGCGATTCAAGATAAAGCGAACTTTAACGGTGGTGCTATCGCGCTAGGACACCCGCTTGGTGCTTCTGGCAACCGAATCTTAGTCACGCTGGTTCACGAGCTTCATAAGCAAAATGGTCAATATGGCGTTGCTTCACTTTGTGTGGGCGGCGGCATGGGCACGGCTGTGGTTGTAAAGACAGTTAAGTAATTATTTAAACGGACATTTTTAATTCTTTCTCTAGGAGACAAACCATGTACACAGATTTCTTCAAAACATTTAGCGATCAAACTGAAAAAAATCTAGAACCTTACTTGAAGTTCAACAAGCTAGTGACAAAAAACGTAGAAGTGTTGACCGAGCTTCAATTGAACGCCATTCGCACATACAGTGAAGTGGGTCTAAACCAGATGAAAGCAGCGACAGAAATCAAAGACGTAACGTCATTGACTGCTTTCAACAGTCAGCAACTAAGCGTACTTACTAAACTTTCTCAACAAATGATGGATGACAGCAACAAGCTTCAAGCGATTGCAAAAGAGTTCAAAGAAGACGTTGAGAAAATGACTTCGGAAAATCTAAAGACTGTTACTCCAGCGTAATTTGTCCGATTCTCGCCGCCCCTAGATTTGGGCGGCGTTGTTTTTTCCGAATATAGGAGTAAGACTATGTTTCAACACTTCTTTTCGGACTATCTTGTGAAGCTTCAGGAAACCAATCATCAGTGGTGGCATGATTTCGAAGTGAACAAGGCAGTCGTGAACTCTCCTTTAAACAAGGCCATGCAAGAAGTGAACTTTGAGGATACTGCCAAACTGTTCGAACAAGCTGCGAATCAGCCTGCTGCGATTTTAAAGCTGCAAGCACAGTGGTGGGAACAGCAGCTGCAAATTTGGCAGAATGTTGCATTGGCAGGGAACCAAGCACAAATCGTCGAAGCTGAAAAAGGGGATAAGCGTTTCTCAAACGAAGCTTGGCAAAATGAAGCCATGTATAGCTTCATCAAACAATCCTACCTTTTATTTAGTAAGACCTATCTGGACACCATCGAGTCTTTGGAAGGCTTAGATGAAAAGACGAAAGAACGTATTATTTTTTTCTCTCGCCAAGCCATTAACGCCCTTTCTCCTTCCAACTTCATCGCCACTAACCCAGAGCTTTTGAAGCTGACACTTGAGCAAAACGGTCAAAACTTACTGGCAGGCTTAGAGCAGTTGAAAGAAGACGTTGAGTCGAGCGCAGACATTTTAAAAATTCGTATGACGAATAACAATGCATTCCGCGTGGGCGATGACGTTGCGACGACACAGGGCAATGTGGTTTTTCAAAACGAATTGTTTGAGTTGATTCAATATCGACCTCTAACAGAGAAAGTGAATGCGACGCCGCTGCTCATCGTCCCACCTTTCATCAATAAATACTACATCCTTGATTTAACAGCAAAGAACTCAATGGTTCGATGGTTGTTAGAGCAGGGGCATAGTGTATTTATGATGTCTTGGCGCAATCCAGGCAAGGCACAAGCGCACATAGAGTTTGGTGACTACGTGACAGAAGGCGTAGTGAAAGCCGTCGCTGCAATTGAAGATATAACAGGACAAGAGCAAATCAATGCTGCTGGTTATTGTATCGGTGGTACTGTTTTAGCAAGCACGGTTGCCTACTACGCTGCAAAACGTATGAAGAAGCGCATTAAGTCTGCCACTTTCTTCACCACGTTGCTCGACTTCTCTCAACCAGGTGAAGTCGGCGCGTATATCAATGACACCATTGTTAGTGCAATTGAAGCGCAAAATAACGCAAAAGGGTATATGGACGGCCGTTCCTTAAGCGTGACGTTTAGTTTACTGCGTGAAAACAGCTTGTACTGGAACTACTACGTCGACAATTACTTGAAGGGTAACAGTCCGGTTGATTTCGACTTGTTGTACTGGAATAGCGATAGCACCAACGTTAGCGCTGCATCTCACAATTTCTTGCTTCGCGAGCTCTATTTAGAGAACAAGCTGGTGCAAGATAAAGGCGTCAAAATTGGTGGAGTATGGATTGATCTAAATAAGATCAAAATTCCTAGCTATTTTGTGTCAACGAAAGAAGACCACATTGCGTTATGGCAGGGAACTTACCGTGGTGCGCTGAACACGGGTGGTAACAAAACGTTTGTCCTCGGTGAGTCTGGTCATATTGCGGGCATCGTGAACCCTCCAGCTAAAAATAAGTATGGTTATTGGTTGAACGATAATTTGGATGACTCTGCTGATGAGTGGTTGAATAACGCGGAACACAAAGAGGGATCGTGGTGGACACACTGGAACGAGTGGTTACTCCAATTCAACCCTAAAGAGCAAGTTGAGCCTTTCCCTATTGGCTCAGAAAACCATCCGGTTATTGATGAAGCGCCAGGACAATACGTCAAACAGGTTCTGCCAGTAAAAGAATCTTAAACAACTCCCTATAGCAGTAAATCTTAGCGGCCTTTATGGTCGCTTTTTTTATGTATGATTGCTTGTTTATTGTTGGCAAGTACCATTGAGCAATAAATAAAAAGCGCCGAGCATTTGCTCGGCGCTCAGTGTCAACAAATAGGCTAGTTGACGAGTAGAGATGCGTTACGTTACACCTCTTTATCCTTACCAAATGACAGCAGCCAGAGAGAGATTGCTGCTACCGCCACAAAGCCGGAAAGAATAATCACTGGCATAGCACTGTAGCCAAGGATATGCCAAATTACAGATTCTAATGTACTCATGGTAAGTCTCCTTAGTGCCAGCCTTCAACGCCGCTCATGTCTGGTAGTTTGTGCGCAATACCTTTGTGACAGTCTACACATGTTTTCTCGCCTGAAGCTAGAGCGGTGGAGTGTTGTTCTGCCGCACGTGATCCTTGCTGAGAGTAATCCATGAAATCAAACTCATGACAGTTACGACATTCAAGAGAGTCATTCTTTTTCATACGTGCCCACTCTCGTTCTGCGAGGTGTCCACGACGCTCTTGGAACTTCTCTGGCGTATCGATCGTCTTCGTTACGAAGTGTGCAAATAGCTCTTTAGATGCCTGTACTTTACGAACGATCTTATCCGTCCATTCATGAGGAACGTGACAGTCTGAACAAATCGCACGAACACCAGATCGGTTGGAGTAGTGAATTGTTTCTTGAATTTCAGCAACGATCGGCGCGTGACAGCCAGAACAGAATTCTTCTGTGTTGGTTGCTTCCATACCTGTGTTGAATGCGCCCCAAAATAGAAGGCCACCAGCGAAGCCTAGAAATAAAACCACACCAGCGGCAGCTTTACTCGGGCTCGACAGTCTCTTCCAAAACGCTTTAAGTATTTTCATAAGTAACCTCTTAGTACTCGCGTTTCAATTACTGAAGCGAATCGACTGCCTTAAACTCGTTTTCCACTAGTGGTTTTGCATCCGTTTGTGGAACGTGACATTGCAAACAGAAGTAACGACGAGGAGACATATCTGCCAGTACCGCATCTTCTCTGTTTACATAGTGCGTTACGCTAATTTTAGTCGCACCTGACTCTTTTGCATTTTTCCAGCTATGGCATGCAAGACACTTGTTAGCATTTAACGAAATTTCGTAGTGACGAATGCTGTGTGGGATCAACGGTGGTTGATAAACATAGCTGTCTTCAACAATTTGATCTTTAGGGAAGTCTTTGAACTCGTCTGCTGGACGCGTATCTTCCAATTGAGACATTCCACGTAAAGATTCTAGACCTCCAATACCACCTGGATTATCCAACTCAGCTTGCGCAATGCCTGTCACTAACGCACCTACAGATAAAACTGCGACAAGTAATTTTTTCATCATTTCATCTCCGCCTTTATGGCTTAAATTCTTTATTAGGCCGCCATAATGACGGCCGTAGCATTCAGTATCTGAAGGTTAAGCAATCTTAGTGATTTTGACTGGGCACTTCTTAAAGTCTGTCTGTTTAGACAGTGGATCAGTCGCATCTAGGATAAGCTTGTTAATCAAAATACGTGCATCAAAGAACGGTACGAATACCAAACCTTTTGGCGGACGGTTACGACCGCGAGTTTCAACACGAACGCGTACTTCACCGCGTTTGTTTGCCATGAGTACTTCTTCACCACGACGAACATTGCGTGCTTTTGCGTCTTCTGGGTGCATGTAACACACTGCGTCTGGTACTGCTTTGTATAATTCAGGTACACGACGAGTCATGGTGCCTGTGTGCCAATGCTCAAGAACACGACCAGTACATAACCACATATCAAATTCCTCGTTCGGTACTTCTGGTGGCGCTTCGTATGGCGCGGAAATGATCTTCGCTTTGCCATCAGCATTGCCGTAGAAGTCCCAACCAGAACCTTCTTTCGCGTATGGGTCTGAACCTTCTTTAAAGCGCCACTGTGTTTCTTTACCATCAACAACAGGCCAACGTAGACCACGTACTTGATGGTAGCGGTCGTATGGAGCCAAATCATGCCCGTGACCACGGCCAAATGTTGCGTATTCCTCAAACAGACCTTTTTGGACATAGAAACCGAAGTGGTGAGCATCGTCATTCAGTTCACGAGCTTCTTCGATAGGGAATTTGTCGACGTTACCATTGCGGTAAAGTACGTCGTACATTGTTTTACCACGGTATTGAGGCGCTTTCGCTAGAAGCTCTTCAGGCCACACTTCTTCCATTTTGAAGCGTTTCGAGAACTCCATTAGTTGCCAAAGGTCCGATTTTGCTTGACCGACTGTGCCCACTTGTTGGTACCAAGCTTGGGTACGACGCTCTGCGTTACCGTAAGCACCTTCTTTTTCAATCCACATTGCGGTAGGAAGAATAAGGTCTGCTGCTTGTGCTGTTGCTGTCGGGTATGGGTCAGACACAACGATGAAGTTTTCTGGGTTGCGGTAACCTGGAAGACGCTCTGTGTTGATGTTTGGACCGGCTTGCATGTTGTTGTTACATTGAACCCAGTAACAGTTCAAAACGCCGTCATTCAGCATACGGTCTTGCAATACGGCGTGGAAGCCAGGTTTTGGTGGAATCGTACCTTCTGGCAGTTTCCAGATGTCTTCTGCAATCTTACGGTGTTTAGGGTTAGCAACCACCATGTCCGCTGGTAGGCGGTGAGCAAACGTACCAACCTCACGAGCGGTACCACATGCTGATGGTTGGCCCGTTAGTGAGAATGGGCTGTTCCCCGGAGTCGAGATCTTACCGGTTAGTAGGTGGATGTTGTAAACCAAGTTATTCATCCATACACCACGAGTATGCTGGTTCATACCCATCGTCCATAGAGACATCACTTTCGTGTTTGGATCCGCGTATTGCTTCGCAAGCTCGATAAGCTTCTCTTTCTCAACACCAGAGATTTCAGATGCTTTCTCTACTGTGTATGGCGCTACTGATTTCTTGTACTCTTCGAATGAGATAGAAGTGAGTTTGCCAGAGTTCGGGTTCTTCGCTGCTTTTTGTAGCGGATCATCGTCACGTAGACCGTAGCCGATGTCAGTGTCTGCTTGAGTGAAGTTCGTGTGTTTGTTCACGAAGTCCCAGTTTACTGCATCGTTTTCGATGATGTAGTTTGCGATGAAGTTAGCAATTGCAAGGTCAGACTGAGGATTGAAAATGTAGCCGTGGTCTGCCAACTCAAATGAACGATGGTAGTAAGTAGAAAGCACGTTCACTTTAACGTGAGGGTGGCTTAGGCGGCGGTCAGTAATGCGAGTCCATAGAACCGGGTGCATCTCTGCCATGTTTGAGCCCCAAAGAACGAAAGCGTCTGCGTTCTCAAAGTCATCGTAACAACCCATTGGCTCATCGATACCGAATGCGCGCATGAAACCTACAACGGCAGAAGCCATACAGTGGCGAGCGTTTGGATCAATGTTGTTTGATCGGAAGCCTGCTTTCATTAACTTTGATGCAGCGTAGCCTTCCATTACTGTCCATTGGCCTGAGCCAAACATACCTACGCTTGTTGGGCCTTTTTTCTCGAGGGAAGCTTTCCATTTCTCAGCCATGATGTCGAAAGCGTCATCCCAAGAGATAGGTGTAAATTCACCATCTTTGTGGAATTTGCCATCTTTCATTCGTAGCATCGGTTGAGTTAGACGGTCTTGACCGTACATGATCTTAGAAAGGAAGTAACCTTTGATACAGTTCAGACCTTTGTTTACTGGTGCTTCTGGGTCACCCTGTGTTGCTACCACTTTGCCGTTTTGAGTGCCAACAAGAACAGAACAGCCTGTACCACAGAAACGACAAGGTGCTTTGTCCCATGTGATTTTGGTTTGATCAGAGCTTGCAATCAGGTTGGCTGCAGATGCTGGTAGTGTCACACCTGCGACAGCAGCAGCTGATGCAGCCGCGTTTGCTTTCACAAACGCACGTCTTGTCATTTTCATACTTCACCCTCGATTTGGGAATGTTGTGTTCCAGTGTCTTCTTCATCCGTTTCTTCAAGCCCAGTTTCGATTTGGTGATAAACCAATACCGTGCTTAAGACGTTCGGTAAATTGTTAATGGCATCGATAGTGTCTGTGATGAAACCTTGGTTCTCAGTTTCAAGTACGACGATAATCTTGCCTTCAGGACTGTCACCATAGATTTCCGCATTTTCGTGTGCTTCTATCTTTTGTTTGATTTCGTCCAAATGTTCCGGCAGCACATGTACTACCAAACTTGAAATATGCACTTCATTTAGTGACATATAGCTCTCTCATTTATTTTTATTGCCTTTGGCCGACGACATTCGGCTTAGGCTGTTATATTGCTCACATTGATGGATGAAGTCGGGCACACTGAAACACAGGCGCCGCAGCCGTTACACTCATCAAGGTCTAAATTGGGTTGTGCTACTTTCCCCAGTTCTAATTTGAACTGAATTGCCATCGGGTCGCACATATCCCCACAGCTTCGGCATTCGACATTTTGTTTTGCTAAGCAGTTATCGTTGATACTTGCTTTTGCTTGCCAAGGTTGTTCTGTTTCTGGCAAGAAAAGGGGCTCAGGACAGGCGTTTGCACATTGATAGCAAAATGTGCATTCATCGATGGAAAAATCGACCGAGGGGAATCCGCCATCACTTTTGGTTATAATCTTTGTTTCACAGGCCTCAATGCATTTACCGCAGCGAGTGCAATCGTCCGTAAACTGTTGCGGTTTAGTTAACCAAGGCAAACGTACGGCGTTGTCGGGGTGCGCTTTTCTTGCAAAGAGTCTTCTTCTGGAAAGGTCTACCACTTAGTCACCTCGAAACTTGGAACCCAAACTAAGCATAGTCCACAATTTTCATTAATAAACTGTCATTTAAACTAACGAAATTGTAGTTTTTGACATATTTGTATAAATACCTCTTAGGGGGTAAATGGTATGCAATATTGTTTTGGATCAATAAATTCCGTCGCAGGTGATCACATATTGATAAAGTTGAAAGGTAATGGGTTCATTGCACGTAAAAATAGGATTGTTAATGGGCGAGGAACTCAGATTGTTTAAAAATGTGAAAAAGTCGGTGACGCGCACGATTGCGTCCGCGATGCTTCTTATTTTGCTGCTCTCAGTCGCTACGACTGGTTTTGCGATTTTTACGTTAGCGTCCAGTTTGAACGATGCTGAAGCCGTCAATGTTGCTGGCTCGATGCGAATGCAAAGCTACCGTCTGGCGAATGATATTCAGGTTAAATCTGTTGACTATTCTTCACATATTGACGCATTTGAACATTCGATATATTCACCTTCAATGAAAGCGCTTCAGCATTGGTCTGTGCCAGAAGACATCACTCACGATTACTACCGTCTTATTATCAGATGGCATGAACTCAAGGCGGTGCTTAGAGGAGACAACCCGGCAGAATATCAACTCCTAGTGGCCGGTTTTGTTGAACAAATCGATGAGTTTGTATTTAAGCTACAAAGCTTTTCGGAGCAAAAACTGATTAACTTAGCCTGGATCGGCGGGTTAGGGTTGGGTGGCATTCTTTGTGTCAGTATGTTTGTCGTTCATTTTGTGCGCCTCGAAGTTGTTCGGCCTCTGCGTGCTTTAGTTTTTGCTAGCGAGCAAATTAAAAATCGCTCATTTAATATATCGCTCAATGTATCTAGCGATAATGAAATGGGAATACTGACTCGAACCTTTAATCGGATGGCGACAGACCTTGGTAAGTTGTACCGAGGATTAGAACAAGCGGTTGATGAGAAAACACGTAAATTGCAGCATGCCAACCAGTCTTTAGAGGTGCTGTATGACTCGTCAAAAGAACTCACGGCGTCGCGTATTAATCAAGACAATTTCCAGGCGATTTTGCAGCATATCGTCAGTCTTGAGGGCATTAAAGCGGTCAAACTTGAAATCGAGCAGCTGGGAGAACCGAGCTGGATATTGATGGAAGGAGAAGAATGCTGCCAAGATTGTGATGAAGATTGCCACGGTAAAGCCCTGATGCTAGATGGTGAGCACTTGGGCTATTTATATTGGAAAGCAGGGTTACCTTGTCCGAACGAGGCTCTTATTGACAACTTCGTGCAGATTTTATCACGCGCCGTGTATTACAATCGGGCGCAGCGCCAAGCAGAACAAATTCTGCTGATGGAAGAGCGAGCCACTATTGCTCGGGAGTTGCATGATTCATTGGCTCAAGCACTCTCTTACTTAAAAATTCAGGTCGCTTTGTTGAAGAGAAGCGTAAAGAACTTGCCTGACGAAAAGGCGATCGCGCAGGCTAATCAAGTCATTGCTGAGCTAGATACGGGCTTATCTGCCGCTTATACGCAGTTACGCGAGTTACTGACGACGTTTCGTCTTACGATTAAAGAGGGCAGTTTTGGCCAAGCATTGCAAGACATGGTTGAAACGCTCAGTGAACAAACTGCTGCGGACATTACGCTAAAAAATAGACTTTCATCAACTGAACTGGATGCACATCAGCAGGTTCATTTACTACAGTTGATAAGAGAAGCGGCAATTAATGCTATCAAACATGCGCAAGCAGATAATATTCACATTCAATGTCTCGATAATGATGGAAAAGTCACAGTAACCGTTAGCGACGATGGAATAGGCTTTGAACATCAAGACGAAAAATTAAATCATTACGGTATGAGTATCATGCAAGAGCGGGCCGCTAGACTGCATGCCGATCTTCACATCGAAGCATCGATAAACAAAGGTTGTACCGTAAAATTAGAATTCCAACATAGTAAGGAAGTAAACAGTGACAGTGTGTAAAGTAATGCTGGTGGATGATCATCCACTCATGCGAAGAGGTATCCACCAGCTTTTAAGCTTTGAGCCTGAGTTTGAGGTCATTGCAGAAGCAAGTAATGGCGCGGATGCAGTAGCGAAAGCGCATGAGCTGGAACTGGATCTTGTACTTCTTGATCTTAATATGAAAGGCATGTCTGGCCTTGATACTTTGCAAGCACTGCGTGCAGATGGCTGTGAAGCCAGAATTGTCATTCTAACCGTTTCGGATAGCCCAGCAGATATAGAAGCAATAGTTCGAAGTGGTGCCGATGGCTATTTATTGAAAGACACTGAGCCTGATGAGTTGGTTGAGTTGCTAAAACAAGCGCATCAAGGGGACAAGGCATACAGCCAAGAAGTTTCTAAGTATTTGAGTGAACGTTCAGAGCAAGAGGACGTGTTTGATACACTGACCGATCGTGAATCGCAGATCTTAAGAGAGGTGGCAAGAGGTTTCCGCAACAAGCAAATTGCCGATCGTCTTTTTATCTCTGAGTCTACGGTTAAAGTACATATGAAGAGTTTACTTAAAAAGCTTCAAGTTCCTTCTCGTACTGCAGCAACCGTCCTTTATCTTGAGCGCTTTGGCGACATCAAATAACATTGTTGGATTTGAATCTGTAATAATAAATAAAATCAAACAGTTATATTGATTCTGACGAATAAAAAAACCGCCTGTTAGGCGGTTTTTTTACTTGTCTGGGCGAATAGAGTACAAGTCACTGTTGTGCTTACCACACTCCAAATAGTACTGATAAGCCACTTTTTTGCTTTCAGCAATGACTCTCATGCAGTGCATTTTCCCCTGTTCAAAATATCGAATCTCATATTCTACACTGGTATCAAGTTGCTCAGCGGCTGCCATACTTCGCCTCCATAAACCATCCAAAAAACATCAATGCAAATTATATGCCGTTATAGGGAGCGTCGTTCGGTACGTTTTTTAGCCGATAATTGCGCTCTAACTCACTTTTTTGCGGATAGCTGTGATCAAAAAGTTAATTTCAAACTCTATATATTATTAAGGTGGCAATCAATATTTGTCACACTGGTGTAAGTTTGCCGCAATACTAAGTGATACAGGTTGAGTATAGAACTTAATCAACAGAAAAGGGAATACGAATAAGTGACTAAATTAAAGGATGTATCTAATAAGGCGCTTCGTTATGGCCTTCTATTTTGCTTCGTATTTCTGCTTGCCGGTTGTGCGAAAAAGTTTTTATACAGCAATATCGATTGGTTCGTGCTCGATTACTTAGAGGACTATGTCTCGTTGCAAGGGGAACAAGAAGTCCTAGTGGAAGAGCGTTTATTATTGTTGGCAGACTGGCACAAGAAAGAGGAGTTACCATTATATATCGAACATTTAAAAGACCTTGAGAGATTAAAAGCGAGCGATATCACCTTAAATTACTTACAAAAAAATCGAGATAGAATGCGATCGCATTACGATAGAGTGGTCAGCAAAGCAGCACCAGATCTTTTTGCGTTAAGTTTGCAATTAACGAAAGAGCAAGAACGCGAGTTTTTGAGTAATGTACAAGAACATTATCAAGAGCGAAACGCAAAATATGCCGATAAGACAGAAGACGAAGTGCGTGAAATTATTCTGGATAACACTGAAGAGTGGATGGAAGAATGGCTGGGGAATCTATCAGGAAATCAGCGTCAGTTAGCTCAAACATTTTCTCAGCAAGTTATTTTAAACAGCCCTTTATGGAGAGATTATCGAGCCACGGTATATCAAGAGCTCGAATACTTGTTCGACAACAAATCTAATGTTGTGACTTATCAAGATATATTTATGCGACTCTTGTTCGAGCCAGAGAGTTATTATAGTGAGCAGCTTTCTCAGAATATTGACTCTAACTTTGCATTGGTTGATCAACTGACATTAGATGTTTCTCGTTCGATGACCGATAAGCAATGGCGTCATTTTCGTGAACAGGTTAAAGAGTGGCGAGTACTGGCTGAGGAACTTTTAGATTAAATTCGTGCTTCAATTAGCGAGGGGAAAGTGCAGAAGCCTTTCTTATCAAAAAATGATTCAAAGCAAATTCTTATTGAACTAAGAGCGTAACATAGCGTGAGGTTTGATGAGGCAACGTCAGCTTATCAATGCATGATAAAGCCTCATCGTACAAAACAATGAGAATAAATATGAAACATTTAGTTGAAAGATTTCTTCGATACGTCACGTTTGATACCCAATCCAATCCATATGTGACGCTTTGCCCAAGTTCACCTGGTCAGCTTGTGTTTGCTGAGTTACTTAAAAAAGAGATGATCGAGCTTGGTTTAAGTGACGTGACTTTGGATAAAAATGGCTACTTGATGGCTAAACTGCCAGCCAATGTTGATTATGAGGTTCCTCCTATCGGCTTCATTGCCCATATGGATACCGCGCCGGATGCATCTGGCAAAAACGTAAAGCCGCAATTCATCGAAGATTACCAGGGTGGCGATATTGCATTAGGGTTGGGGGATGAAGTGTTATCTCCCGTGCAATACCCAGATTTACATCACCTACATGGCCACAATCTTATTACTACCGATGGCACTACATTACTTGGCGCGGATAACAAAGCCGGTATCGCAGAGATTCTTTCCGCGGTAGCTCTGCTACTGGAAAACCCAGACATTCCACACGGCGACATTTGTATCGGCTTTACTCCGGATGAAGAAATCGGTCGTGGTGCAGATTTGTTTGATGTTAAAAAATTTGGCGCGAAATGGGCATACACTGTAGATGGTGGCCCGCAAGGTGAGTTGGAATACGAAAACTTTAATGCAGCAAACGCTGATGTAATTTTTCATGGTGTTAGCGTTCATCCAGGTACCGCAAAAGGCAAAATGGTCAATGCGATGAACTTAGCTGCGAAATTTCAAGTTCAAATGCCCCAAGATCAAACTCCGGAAACAACCGAAGGTTACGAAGGGTTCTTCCATCTAAAATCGGCAGAAATGGGCGTTGCACGAAGCGAGCTCGGTTACATTATTAGAGACTTTGACCGTCAAAGGCTTGAGGAGCGAAAAGCCTTTATGCAGAAACTCGTCGATGAAATGAACACGGGTTTACGCCATGGTTCTGTAGAACTGAAAATAACAGACAGCTATTACAATATGAGAGAAATGGTTGAGCCTTACCCTCATATCATTGAGCTGGCGAAGCAAGCGATGGAAGCGTGTGATGTGGAACCGATTATAAAACCTATTCGCGGTGGTACAGATGGCGCTCGTTTATCTTTTATGGGTTTGCCGTGCCCGAATATCTTCACCGGTGGTTTTAACTTCCACGGAATTCATGAGTTTATTTCTGTTGAAATGATGGAAAAATCAGTACTCGTTATCGTCAAAATTGCTGAGCTCACAGCGAAAAAACACAGTTAAAAGACTACGTCGAGACCTCTTGCAGATTTAATAACAAAATAGCCCAGATCTCTCTGGGCTATTTAAATATTAAGATGGAATACTAGCGCACGTCTTTGTCTTCAATTTCAATGTCTTCTAGTGGTAACCAGTCGACTTTCACACCCGCTTGATCGAACATATCTTGACTGACTTGGATTTTATCTCCCCAGCGAGATAAAAAGTCTTCAGACTGCTCAGGGCAGTGTACGTGTGAGATCCCTGTTTGAATGATCTTTGCCGCGCAGTTAGGGCAAGGAAAATGCGTTACCCAAATATCACATCCGTCTAAGTCACGTTTTGAGAACAAAATTGCGTTCTCTTCCGCGTGCAGTGTTTTAAGGTATTTCAACTCGCGCTCATCGGTGTCGACACTGTCAGAAACACCATGCGGATAGCCATTAAATCCAACAGATACAATGCGATTCTGTTTAGTAATAACGGCACCGACTTGTGTTGATGGGTCCTTACTCCAAGACGCCACTAGTTCTGCCATCTGGTAAAAGCGTTTCGCCCATTTAGAAATCATAGTCATCCTCTCTGTCGAAGGCGTTGAATTAATTGAATGATAACCCATTTATATTAAAAAAATAGTCAAAATCGGGGTCTTGAGTATGAAGGCGTCACTTTTTACCTTTTTAGCCACAAAACGTTCTTATCTTGAGCACTGAATCTCACTTTACGCCCGAATACAATACTCCCGTTAGTGTTTCCAAGCACACGCTAAAATTCGCGATCTCCTAAGGCGTATATTAAATAGTTATGATTGAGTTGTATGTATATTGCTCATTGAATACCACTGTTAACTAAATTACTTTATTTTCCTTTTGTTTCTCATGTTTACATTTAGAAACACCTTGGGCGCTTTTCAGTGAAGTTTTCAGTGGCAGCAAGGAGTAAGGTTGATAGGAATTCAACAATATCCTGTTCTATAAAGACGGTAAATACATGCAAAAGAAACCACTTGTCGCACTAATGGCGGCTACAGCAATCCTCGCTGGATGCGGGGAAGCTAATAATGCCCAAACGAAAGGTCAAGCGCCTCTCGTAGTGACTCAGGATGTCACGGTTATCGACTACCAACCGAGCAAGTCTTATATCGGTCGCATTGAAGCAGTAGAAGATACCAATATTACCGCGCAGATTTCTGGCTACTTAAAAGCTCGTCACTTTGAAGAGGGGCAAATGGTAGAAAAAGGGCAGCTCCTTTACTCTATCGAGCCATCTTCTTTTGAAGCCCAAGTCGCGAGTGCTAAAGCCGCACTTGCACAAGCTAAAGCGGCGCTAAAAAAAGCCGAATTAGATCATACTCGAGGTAAAAACTTGTTGCCTCGCGGTAGTATCTCTCAATCTGAGTTTGATGCTTTAACTGCGGCACTTCTTGGTGCGAGAGCAGAGCTAGAAGCGGCAAATGCTCAACTTAAACTTGCTGAAGTTAACCTTTCCTATACTCAAATCCGAGCACCTTTTAGCGGACGTATTAGTGATACCAAAGTTAGTACGGGTGATCTGGTTTCTCCATCATCTGGCGTGCTGACAACTCTGGTGAGTTTAGATCCAGTTCATACCTCATTTAGTGTGAGTGAGCGTGAGCGTTTAGCTATGGGTATGGATCAAGTAAAAGGTGATGGCTCGGCTGAATCAAACCGCGTTGAAGTTCAGCTTGAACTGGAAAATGGACAGTTTTTTGAGCATCTCGGTAAGCTTGATTTCTTAGGTAATCGTATTGACACCAAAACGGGTACGATTGCTATGCGTGCGCTCGTTCCAAACCCAGATCAGAAGCTACTTCCTGGTCAGCACATCAAAGTGAACTTGAGAGACAAGAACACGAAAGACGTTATTGTTATCCCACGACGTGCCGTACAGACTGACTTAGAAGGTGACTTTGTGATGGTGATGGCTGAGGGAAGTGTGGCAGAGCGTCGTAACGTCGAGCTTGGACCTCAGGTTGAACAAGGCATTATCATTCGAGAAGGGCTCGATCAGGAAGATACGGTTATTACACAAGGCCTACAGCGTGTGCGTAATGGTGTAGAAGTGCGCCTTCAAACACCTGCTGAAGATAAGCAGTAGGGGGCACTATGTTAAGTCGTTTCTTTATTCAGAGACCTAAATTCGCGCTGGTTATTTCGATCATATTAACGCTAGCCGGCGCGATCTCACTGGCGATTTTACCAGTGGCTGAGTATCCACAGATAAGCCCGCCATCAGTAAGCGTTTCGGCTTACTACACCGGCGCGAGTGCGGAAGTTGTCGAGCAGGCCATTGCGGACCCCATAGAGACCTCAGTCAACGGCGTTGAGGATATGATATACATGTCTTCAAAGAGCGCGAACGATGGCTCTTACAGCCTAAACGTCACGTTCGATGTCGGCACCGACCCAGATATGGCGCAAGTTAACGTGCAAAACCGCGTGTCACAGATTGAGTCAAAATTGCCTCAAGAAGTTCGCATGGTTGGTGTGACGGTGAAAAAGCGTTCACCTGACTTGCTGATGGTACTTAACTTCTATTCACCTGATGGCAAATACGATGATCAGTTCTTGATTAACTACATTAACTTGAATGTAAAAGATCAGTTGGCTCGTGCGAAAGGTATCAGTGAAGTTAACGTGATTGGTGGTGGCGAATATGCAATGCGTGTTTGGTTAGATCCTGAAAAAATGGCCAACCTTAAGCTAACCACGTCAGACGTATACGCCGCTTTGGCTGAACAGAACGTTCAAGTTGCGGCAGGGCGTGTAGGTGCAGCACCATACAACAATCCGCAAGAAGTTCAGTTTAACCTTGTGACCAAAGGTCGCTTGGAAAGCGTGAGTGAGTTTGAGAACGTAGTCCTTCGAGCTAATCCCAATGGCTCTACGGTTTATCTGAAAGATGTTGCTCGCGTTGAACTAGGCAAAAAGTTCTACGATGGTAACGGTAAGTTCCGTGGCCAGGACGCGTCAATCGTTGCGTTGTCTCTTCAATCGGATGCGAATGCGTTAGAAAGTGGTCAGGCCGTCATGGAGCTCCTTGAGGGCTTGAGCAAAAACTTCCCAGAGGGAATGGAATACGAGACCAGCTACGATACAACCGTGTTCGTATCTGAATCGATCAAAGGGGTAGTAAAAACACTGATTGAAGCGATTCTATTGGTGATTGCTGTAACTTACTTGTTCTTGGGTAGTGCGCGTGCAACGTTGATTCCTGTTGTCGCGATCCCCGTTTCTCTGATTGGTACGTTTGCCATCATGCAGGCAACGGGCTTCACCATTAATACGGTTACTTTGTTTGGCTTGATCCTTGCGATTGGTATCGTTGTGGACGATGCGATTCTGGTTATCGAAAACGTCGATACTACCATGGCGAAAGACCCAACCATTTCACCGCGTAAAGCGACGTTGCTAGCGATGAAAGAAGTAACGGGCCCAATCATCACGTCGACCTTGGTCCTACTTGCGGTATTCATACCCGTCGCCATGCTGCCAGGTATCACCGGTATCATGTATCGCCAGTTCGCTTTGACCATCTGTATTTCGGTTGTGATTTCATCCATCAATGCATTGACGCTGTCTCCAGCTCTTTGCTCCTTGGTATTGAAGC
Organism: Vibrio sp. 2134-1; assembly: GCF_033339495.1. Taxonomy (NCBI): domain Bacteria; kingdom Pseudomonadati; phylum Pseudomonadota; class Gammaproteobacteria; order Vibrionales; family Vibrionaceae; genus Vibrio; species Vibrio sp. 2134-1. The sequence goes on along the minus strand of NZ_JAWOUS010000018.1, from coordinate 54,773 downwards.
AGGGTGGGGGCAATACCGCTAACTGGTTCCAGGCTTTCAACCGAGGTTTAGAGCGCATAACTACGCGTTATGGCCAGATCGCTGGTTTCTTGGTGAAGAAGTCTTTACTGCTCGCGACGTTCTTTATAGTTGCTATTGCAGCGGTCACTTTCTTTGCGAAAACCACCTCTACAGCGTTTGTTCCTCAAGAAGATAAAGGCATTTTGCTGGTTAACGTACAGCTACCAGATTCAGCCTCTTTATCACGTACTGAAGAAGTCACCAATGATTTAATGAAAATGATCGGTGAAGAACCTGGTGTGGATGGTGTGACGGTTGCGAACGGTTACTCGTTTATGACAGGCGCAGCAGCATCAAACGGTGCTTCTGTATTTATCAAATTGCATGATTGGGATACTCGTAACTCGCTGCAAGGAGAGCACTCTGCTAATGCTATCGCGGCACGTATTAACGGTCGAGCGTCGACAGAGTTACCTCAAGCGGTTGTTTTTGCGATGGGACCACCAGCGGTTCCTGGTATGGGCGCTGCGTCTGGTTTTGAGTTTGTGCTTGAAGACACGCTAGGGCGAAGTCGTACCGACTTGTCGATGGTTATGGGAGAAATGATCCAAGCGGCTAACCAAGCGCCTGAAATTGCCTACACGTTTAGCACGTTCCGCGCGAATGTTCCGCACTACTACGTTGATATCGATCGTGAGAAAGCGCAGCAATTAGGTATTTCGCTGTCGTCTATTTTCCAAACCTTGCAAGGCAACTTAGGTTCGCTTTATGTGAATGACTTCACCATGTTTGGTAAGAACTTCCGCGTAACCATGCAAGCTGATAGTCAGCATCGTAGCAGCATGGAAGATCTAGAGCGTTTCCATGTTCGTTCTTCGAACGGTGATATGGTTCCGTTAAGTACGCTAGTGAGCTACGAGCAAGTGTTTGAGCCTGATGTGGCGTGGCGTTACAACATGTACCGCAGTGCTATCATTCAAGGCCAACCAGCTCCGGGTTACTCTAGTGGTGATGCGATTGCCGCAATGGAACGCGTTGCTGCGGAAGTTCTTCCGCAAGGGTACACGTATGAATGGACAGGTATGGCTTATCAGGAAGTGCTTGCGGGTAACCAAGCCATTTATGCGTTTGCGCTGGCTTTGATCTTCATTTACTTGTTTATGGTCGCTCAGTATGAGAGTTGGAGTATTCCACTGGCTATTATTTTGGTGGTCCCAGTAGCAACGTTAGGTTCCTTCCTTGCGTTGAATCTAACTGGCACGCCGCTTAACTTGTATGCCCAAATTGGTCTTGTCTTGCTCATAGCCTTGGCGGCGAAAAACGCAATTTTGATTGTGGAGTTCGCCAAGCAAGAGCGTGAAGAAAAAGATGCTGATATCGATAGTGCAGCGGTTAAAGGAGGCACGTTACGTTTCCGCGCTGTGAATATGACCTCTTGGTCATTTATCCTGGGTATCTTCCCGCTTATCTTTGCCGCTGGCGCGGGGCACGTGAGTCAAAACTCACTCGGCGTGTCGCTGATTGGTGGTCTATTGTGTGTGCTTCTAGCAGGTACATTCTTGATCCCAGGCTTCTACGCTCTGGTGCAAAGACAGCGTGAGAAAGTTCATGGCGGCAACACCAAGCTGGTTCCTCTTGATGATGAGTAATCACATCCGAAGTGCGCAGTAAGCACGAAGTGACAATTGAAAAAAAGCCCGAAGCAATGGTTGCCTCGGGCTTTCTATTTTGAAAAAGGGTTATTTTAGCGCAGTTTTGAATTGTGCAACGGCTTCATCCATATCATGAGCTTGAGCAGAGACAGAGTTCACTTCATGCAAGCATTCCTGAGCAGATTGCATGTTATTCTCAGATATTGCGTTTAGCTCGGTGATTGAACCGCTAACTTGGTTCATAACGATACCTTGTTCTTCAATTGCTGAAGCTATGCGCTCCGAATTACCTTGAATTGAATGCATGTCAGTGATGATCTGCTGCAGGCTAGAATCCAGTTTTTCAGAAGCATTAAGTGTTTGTTGCCCTTGATCGTTACATTGATCAATATCAGCAACAACTGTCGACATTTGAGTTTGAATATCTGCAACGACCCGCGTGATTTCCTCTGTGGATTGATGAGTTCGGCTAGCTAGGGCGCGTACTTCATCGGCAACAACTGCAAACCCGCGGCCTTGTTCGCCTGCTCGCGCGGCTTCAATTGCTGCGTTGAGAGCTAGTAGGTTGGTTTGCTCTGCTATTTCTTGGATGATGTTCACGGCACCACCAATTTTATCTACATGCTGATTCAGCGAGCCAATCGACTGCTGGCTGTTTGATAAAATCGTGGTTAGTTGACCGATGTTGGTTACCGTCGCCTCAACAACTCCTCGACCTTGTTCGGCATTATTCGCTGCCTGATGTACGCCTTCTACCGCAACTGATGTGCTTTCAGAGATTTCACCTATTGTGGCAACCATTTGCTGAACTGCCGTCGCCATTGATGCAGTGTGGTCAGTTTGAGTGTGGAATTGCTCCATAACGCCTTCTAACTCACGATGCATATTATCGGTACTTGCAGTGAGTTGCGCCGATTTTTCTTGGGTACTACTAATTAGATGCTCAAGCTTATCCAATAGGTCATTGAGGTGATGACTGATATCAAATAGCTCGTCTTGACCTTTCAAATCAGATCGAAGTCCCATGTTGTTCGTTTCGCTGATACTTCGAATGGTGCCAAGTAAGCTATTCACTCGCGTATTGATTGAACGTGAAATTTGCCAAATCAATGCGAAAATAACGACTAAGATCAGAGCTGTAATGACCTGCTTGATGGTCGACATTTGTTCATCACGTTGTGCGGCAGCAGAGCTAAGGGCTGTGGAAAAGGTTTCAAATTGCTCTTCTACGGCATGGGATAATGCGCGAGTTTCACCGAGTAGGCCTTTGTCATAAGCAACCCCAACAACTTGCTTTTGGGCCGCCAATTGCTTACCTGTTTTGATAAGCTCCGGAGCATATTGCCCCTCAAGCAAGTCACTATTGAATAGTCCTGCTTTTACCGCAGAGTCAAAACGGACTAATGCCAATAACTGCTGGTGGTCTGAACGTTGTTTTGCTTCTAATAGTGCTTGTTCGTAACCAGCGAGAAGCCCACTCTTTGAATCAAGCCCGTATCGTTGGTAAGCGCTGACCAGGTTCTGAAAGCCCCTTTGGTATGCGAGCAAGTCTTGCTTAAATTGTTGACTGGAAGGTAATTCATTACTCTTGAGTATGTTCGCAAGCTCTTTTTCTGTGTCTATAAACTTGTCAACATTGGCGTCAAACTTATTCAGATATTTGTCATTACTACGTAGTAGGAAATCTTTTTCATTTCTGCGTAAGTTGAGTAAGCGTATTTCTAGATCACCAACGAGTTTGATGGCGTGATTAAGATCATTGCTCTTATTTTCAAAATGGGATGACGTACCCAAAAGGGCCACGATGCCTAAAATGGCGATAACTCCGAGGAAGTAGAGTTTTTGCCTAATAGTCATATTGTTGTTTCCTGAATAAGTAACTAAAAAGAGAAATCCAATGAGATTTCCAAGGGCTAGCAAACGTTGTTCAACTAACATGTCGAGAAAACGACATGCACTAATACAGCACTTTTTTACGTTGCTGTTTTTTCGCTCCGTGCTTGTTTTTTGTATCAAGTCGTCGGCGTTGAGAAGCGCGGGTTGGTTTCGTTTTAATACGCTTCTTCTCCTGTAAAGCGGCAGCTTTTATCAATGCTTGAAGCCGATTTAGGGCGTCTTCCTTATTTTGTTCTTGTGTCCGAAATTGTTGCGCTTTGATGATGATCACGCCATCTTTACTTATACGACTATCAGAAAGTGCAAGTAATCGCTCTTTGTAAAAGTCAGGTAAGCTTGAATGCCGGATATCAAAGCGCAGGTGTATAGCGGACGCTACCTTGTTAACGTTCTGGCCACCATTTCCTTGAGCTCTAATTGGGGATAATTGAATTTCCCACTCTTGAATTGTGACGGAGTTCGAAATTTTGAGCATGATAAGTAAATGCCGGTAAGGACGATTGAAAGAGCTGATAAATTAACATTACAGATGCACAAATAGAAGAAAAGACATGAGCACGATTGATTTTAGACCCTATGAGGGATTCATATTTGATATGGATGGTACTCTAATCGATACCATGCCAGCCCACTTGGCAGCTTGGCAAGCAACTGCTGAGCGTTTTGATTTTCCGTTTTGTCAGGAGTGGTTTCACAGTTTAGGAGGGATGCCGAGCTTTAAAATTGTTGAGGAACTAAATCGTGTGCATGAGCTTTCATTAGATCCTAAAACTGTCGCGACATTTAAAATGGAAACATTCGCTGCTATCGAGCTTCATGGTGACGTTATTCCTTGCACGAACATCGTGTTAGAGGAATATTTAGGCCATAAGAAAATTGCAGTCGGGACTGGCAGCCAACGAGAAAGTGCCATGCGCTTATTAAGCCATGCAGGTTTATTAGACAAGTTGGATGTTGTAGTAACCGCGAGTGATGTAGAGAACCATAAACCCTTTCCAGATACCTTTTTGGTGGCCGCGGAACAACTCGACTTGGAGGCGTCACAGTGTCTTGTGTTCGAGGATACTGAGTTGGGGAAGCGAGCGGCGCATGCAGCTGGTATGGATTGTGTTATGGTGCAAGATAATGAGTTGATCTTTTTCCCAAAACCATAGTGGCAATATCCCTTAATATGAGATCAAAATGGGGTGCAAATGCACCCCATTAATTTTTACCACATCATCGATCATGAATCATAGATGCTTATTCTGGTTGAACTAGCTCTTGGTATTCAAATGAAGGTACCACAACTTCTACGCGACGGTTTTTCTCACGACCTTCGCGAGTGCTGTTGTCAGCAACTGGGTTTTCTTCACCCATACCTTTAACTGTCAAACGATCTGAACCAATGCCAGCTGCGGTTAGGTAATCAGCAACAGATTGAGCACGACGCTCAGACAGTTTTTGGTTGTATGCCGCAGGGCCTGAGCTATCCGTGTAACCAGTAATCTCTACTTGAGCTTGAGGATATTCGTTCAAGAATGAAACAAAGTTGTCCAGACGTTCAGAAACGGACTCTGTTAACTTAGCACTATCGAATTCAAACGTACCTGTACCGTACTCTTCTTTGTGCACCTTGCTCATCATCACTGGTTCTGGATCTGGCTCGATCACTTCTTCCGTTACAACTGCTGCAACAACTGGAGCTGCTGCGAATTTGTAGTTAACACCGATACCAAAGAAGTTAGCATCCATGTCGTCCCACACGTCGTCAGACATATCTTGGTAGCGTTGGTATTCAGCGCGAACACTCCAGTTTCTATCGATCGAGTATTCAGCACCCAAAGAACCTGTTGGGACAAAGTCTGTTTCGTCATCAGACATCATGTAAGCACCACCGATCTTAGCAAATAGATTCCAAGAGTCGTTTAAGTGCCAGTTGAATTTAGGTGCAAGTGTTAAAGCCGTTAGATTGCCGTCAATCGTATTAATCGTATTAGCCCCTGACCTAGAGTTTCCTTCATAGTCGCCTAAGAAGTCTACGCCGTACTCTAGCCCGATGATATCGGTAAAGTCATAACCGATATGTAGTCCTGCACCGAACGCTTCATCATCACAAGGGCTATTTAGATAGCAAGCGTCGTCAAGTGTAGTCATGCCCACTTTGCCCCCGATGTACATTTCAGCTTGAGCAGAGTTTAAAAGCGCGCTACTACCAGCTACCACTGCTGCTACTGCAATTGCTACTTTGTTCATAATGTTTCCTTGTATTGATTGCATATTAACTTCTACTTCGTTTTATCAAAAAATTAGAAAAAACCAGCGTTTATAAGAAATTAGTTTAATATTCTAATCATTTCATATCAAGCAACAATATATTTGAACTTGATCAACATTTACTACCCAAAAATACCTCACAAACTTCTGATATTTCTTACATTGTAGTAAAGATTTTTTGGTGCATAAGAAAATTGATGATTATTTTGAACTTTTTTCGTAAACTTTACTTTACATTGTGCGCGGTGTTTAACAGGTGGTTTTTATTTGCATTTATTTGCAAAAACTGATTGCAAGTCTACGCCTAAGCCGATAAGTTACTTAGACGCTAGACAGAAAATGACCACAGCCCTTGATGCTGCTCGCTTTGTGAACAATGTTGCAATGAGTTCAGTTGGTAAAAATGGGGTCGGAAATAAAACCAGGAAGTAGAAGTAATGTTTCAAACTGATGATGTAAGAATAAATAGAGTAAAAGAGTTATTGCCACCTGTTGCAGTATTAGAGAAGTTCCCAGCGACTGAAACCGCTTCTTCGACCACTTTTGATTGCCGTAACGCCATTCACAATATTCTTGAAGGAAAAGACGATCGATTACTCGTGATCGTTGGCCCGTGTTCTATTCACGATCCGGCTGCCGCGGTTGAGTACGGTAAAAAGCTAAAAGTACTACGTGATGAACTGGGCGAGCAGCTTGAGGTTGTTATGCGAGTTTATTTTGAAAAGCCGCGTACGACCGTTGGTTGGAAAGGCCTTATCAATGACCCTTACTTAAATGACACCTATAAGCTAAATGATGGTCTACGTATCGGACGTAAACTTCTTCTTGATCTAACCGATATGGGCTTGCCAACGGCAAGTGAATTCTTAGATATGATCACACCTCAGTACGTGGCGGATTTGATCAGTTGGGGCGCTATCGGTGCTCGTACGACAGAATCTCAGGTTCACCGCGAGCTAGCTTCTGGTCTTTCTTGTCCTGTAGGTTTCAAAAACGGTACAGACGGGAATATTAAAATAGCGAGCGACGCGATTCGTTCTGCAAGCGCTTCCCATCACTTCCTTTCAGTAACAAAATACGGTCATTCCGCGATCGTAGAAACCGCTGGTAATCCAGACTGCCATATTATTCTACGTGGCGGTAAAGAACCAAACTACAGTGCAGCACATGTAGCTCAAATTAAAGATGAGCTGGACACTGCAGGTCTACCGAAAAAAGTGATGATTGATTTTAGCCATGCTAACAGCTCGAAGCAGTTCAAGCGTCAAATGCTGGTGTCTGATGATGTATCCGAGCAAATCTCTGCTGGCGAAGAAGCCATTTTTGGAGTGATGATCGAGTCTCATTTAGTTGAAGGTCGCCAAGACTTAGTGGATGGTAAAGCAGCCACTTATGGTCAGTCGATTACTGATGCATGTATTGGTTGGGAAGATACGGAAACGGTACTTCGTCAGCTTTCTGATGCAGTAAAAGCGCGCCGCAACAAGTAAACTCAACAGAAAAACTTTTTTTAAAAGTGAATAGTGAAGAGCCAGAGGTACTATGCCTCTGGCTCTTTTTGTTGAGAATTACTCTCATATCTTTCTATTGCTTCTGCTTTCCTATATGTTATCTGTATACGTTGTAACCAAAAGGAATTTGGAATTGAATCGTAATGTATGGCTTCTATCCCTCTGCCAAGCCTTATTAATGACAGGGAATATTTTACTCATATCTGTTATTGCCCTTATTGGCAAAACACTTGCGCCGTCATCAAGTTTTATCACATTACCAGTTGCACTGCAGTTTTTGGGACTGATGGCCGCGACAATTCCCGCGTCGCTAATTATGGGCAAGTTAGGGCGTCGCCTTGGTTTTAGCCTTGGTAATGTCATTGGCATTTTGGGTGCTAGTCTAGCGACGTATGCATTAAGTCAACAAAACTTCTATCTGTTCTGCATGTCTACGTTTTTGCTTGGTGTTGGTATAGGTTTCGGTACTCTATACAGGTTTGCTGCCATTGAAGTGTGTGAAGAGTCGGCAAGGCATAGGGCGATTTCGATATCTATGGCGGGTGGGGTGTTAGCGGCGATCCTTGGACCTAATTTGGCGGTGTACTCACAGCAGTGGTCAGGTGATGGCTTATACATTAGTGCATTTGCTGTGCTTGTCGTGCTTTATATAACCGCGTTGGTTGTGCTACAAACCATTCGTTTTCCACCTGCACACACGCAGGCGCTACACGCTAAGGCGGATAAGCTGAGACTGATTATTCGTCGACCTAATTTCATGCTGGCCGTTATCGCGGCAATGGTTGCGTACGCGGTGATGAACATTTTAATGACAGCAACTCCTTTAGCGATGATTGGTTGTGGCTTTGATTTTGATAAAGCGGCGGGAGTGATCGAATGGCACGTGTTGGGTATGTTTGCACCTGCGTTTGTCACGGGCCGTCTGATAGAGCGGTTTGGCGCTAAGAATATGATTTTGGCGGGTGGATTGCTATTTGTTGCTTGTATTGGAATTAATATACATGGAGTGTCTATCTGGCATTTTAGTCTTGCTTTAATCCTGTTAGGAATAGGGTGGAACTTTATGTTTATCGCAGCAACCGGGCTGTTTAGTCAAAGCTATGAAGCGAAAAACAGAAGCAAGGCTCAAGCGTTTAATGAATTCTTCGTGTTCAGTTGTGTCACCATCACCGCATTACTATCTGGTTGGCTTGAGTCTACCGTAGGTTGGCAGAATCTTAATTTGTATGTTCTTCCATTTGTGTTACTCGTTATCGCGATGTTTGCGTTAAAAACGAATAAAAAGCCAGAATCACAAACCGCTTAATTAAGGCTTAATATATAACCCGGCCGATCGTGTCGGGTTTGTTTATTAGCTCAAATCAACAATCTCTTCTTTATGTTTTTATCGATAATGTGAATTCCCACAATAAAAATGTCGATTTGATAAGACTTTTTATCTAACTTTTTGTAATAAAAATAAAAATCCTGTATATATCTTGCCGAAAATCAATAAAAACTAAAGAAGTTTCGTCTATGTCAGCCAATATTTCTCATAAAGCTCAAGAAACTCTCGTGAGGGAGTCTGAGGAACTCGTCTCAACAACGAACTTACAAGGTGTTATTACATATTGTAATGAAGCCTTTTGCCGCGTTGCTGAATACACTCACGAAGAACTTGTCGGTCAGAACCACAATATAGTTCGTCATAATGATATGCCTAAAGCCGCTTTCGGTGACATGTGGGCACGCCTTAAACAAGGTAAAGCCTGGCGTGGAATGGTTAAGAATGCCACTAAGTCTGGCGGTTACTATTGGGTTGATGCTTATGTCACCCCTATCTACGAAGACAACCATGTTGTTGGGTATCAATCAGTGCGCGTGAAACCAAAGCGAGAGTGGGTTGATATTGCGACAAAAGCCTACAAAAGCATGCGTGCTGCAGAGAAGTCTGGTCGAACTTGGTCGTTGAAAATCAATGAAACCATTCGCTATGCGATTCTACTTGGTGCACTAACCGCACCTGCAACCGCATATGCGTTGTCTGTTGAAGGGCCGTTGGCTTGGCTTGCAAGTGCGTTACCTGCAAGTGTTCTGGCTCTGTTATTCCGCCAAGAGTTAATTGATACACCTCAGCAACTTAAAAAGTTACAAAAGCAATATGACAGCGTAAGTCGCTTGATCTATTCCGGTAACACGGCATTTTCGATTGCCGATTTCCATATCAAAATGCTATCCGCAAGAATTCGAACCGTGTTAGGAAGAATGACTGACTCCGCATTGCCTTTGCAGCATTGCGCCGAAGAGCTCAGTCAAACAACGGCAGAAGTCTCGGCTGCATTAAATCAGCAAAATACCGATATTCATCGTGTGCGAGATGCTACCCAAGAGGTGGAGTCGTCGGCAAATTCGGTTTCTTCGAGTACCAATGATGCCCATATGTTGATTGATGATACATTGAAGTCATGCTTGATGGCGAAGGAGACCATTGATCAAACGCACACCAATCTAGCGCAATTAAGCCTTCAAGCTGAAAAAGCGACGGAAACGACGTATCAACTGAGTGATCAGGCGCAGAAGGTGAACCATTTGATGGAAGAGATTGGTGGGATCGCAGAGCAAACCAATTTACTGGCACTTAACGCGGCGATTGAAGCAGCAAGGGCAGGGGAGCAAGGTCGTGGTTTTGCTGTTGTAGCTGATGAGGTCCGCGCGCTTTCTGGGCGTACATCCAATGCAACTGAACAAATCCAAGCTTCTATCTCCACTATGTTGGCAACGATTCAAAGTTGGCAGAAAGATATTCTGGCAAACAAAGAGCAAACCGATGCCTGTTCTCAAGTAGCAGAACAAAGCGCGTTGCGTTTGTCTGAAGTTGAACAGATGATGCAAACCATGAGTGGGCTGATGGTTGATGTAGCAGAAGCGGCGAATAACCAGTTAAAGCTATCTAGTGATGTAAACCAGCACATTCATTCTATCGCTTCGACCGCAGAACAAAACTTGGCAGCAACACATTCAGTTGAGCAAAATAGCCGACAGTTGAAAGACCAAGTACAAGATTTCTATCAGCTCGCACTTCGATTTGAAGACAAATAGTCGTAACGAAAGTTGTGATGTTTATGCCCTGGCTGCGTTTATGCGAATAGGAGCCAGATAAAGAAAGCCCCGCCATTGCTGGTGGGGCTTTTCAGTTTTCACATTCGCAATAGAGAAAACTGACTATCTTTTTACTGCAATTACGCGAGTAGCTCTTTTGCTGTGTTCACTACGTTTTCAGTTGTGAAACCAAACATTTTGAATAGTTCGCCAGCTGGTGCAGATTCACCGAATGAAGTCATACCGATGATGCGACCGTCAAAGCCTACGTACTTGTACCAGAAGTCAGCAATACCTGCTTCAATTGCGATACGTGCTGTTACGTCTGATGGCAGTACAGCTTCACGGTAAGCGGCGTCTTGTTTGTCAAATGCATCTGTTGATGGCATTGAAACAACGCGTACTTTCTTACCTTCAGTAGTTAGCTGTGCTGCTGCTTCTACTGCTAGTTCAACTTCAGAACCTGTTGCGATAAGGATTAGCTCTGGCTTGCCTTCGCAATCTTTCAGAATGTAAGCACCTTTCGCGATGTCTGCTACTTGTTCTGCTGTGCGCTCTTGTTGCGCAAGGTTTTGACGAGAGAAGATAAGTGCTGTCGGTGAATCTTTACGTTCAATCGCTAGTTTCCAAGCTACAGCGGACTCAACTTGGTCACATGGACGCCATGTGCTCATGTTTGGTGTTAGGCGTAGCGATGCCATTTGCTCAACTGGTTGGTGAGTTGGACCATCTTCGCCAAGACCGATAGAGTCATGCGTGTACACTTGGATGTTCTGAATTTTCATCAGCGCAGCCATACGCATTGCGTTACGTGCGTACTCCATGAACATTAGGAATGTTGCGCCGTAAGGAACGAAACCACCGTGTAGCGCGATACCGTTCATGATCGCTGTCATACCGAATTCACGCACGCCGTAGTGGATGTAGTTACCAGAGAAGTCGCTTGCTTCTAGAGACTTAGAACCAGACCACATTGTTAGGTTAGAAGGTGCTAGGTCAGCAGAGCCACCCATGAACTCTGGTAGTAGAGCACCAAATGCTTCTAGAGCATTTTGAGACGCTTTACGTGATGCAATGTTTGCTGGGTTAGCTTGAAGATCAGCAATGATTTGGCTTGCTTTCTCTTCCCACTGTGCAGGAAGCTCACCGTTTACGCGGCGTTTAAATTCAGCTGCCAGCTCAGGGTACGCTGCTTCATAAGCTGCAAATTTCTCGTTCCACGCTGCTTCCTTAGCTGCGCCTGTTTCTTTCGCTGACCATTCTGCGTAGACTTCTTGCGGAATTTCAAAAGGACCGTGCTCCCAACCTAGTTCTTTGCGTGTTGCTGCGATTTCTTCTGCACCTAATGGCGCACCGTGACAATCGTGTGAACCAGATTTGTTTGGTGAACCAAAACCGATGATAGTCTTAGTACAGATAAGTGTAGGACGTGGATCCGCTTTCGCTGCTTCAATTGCTGCGTTGATTGCGTCAGCATCGTGACCGTCTACTGCTGGAATTACGTGCCAGCCGTAAGCTTCGAAACGTTTAGGTGTATCGTCAGAGAACCAACCTTCAACGTGACCGTCGATAGAGATGCCGTTGTCATCCCAGAATGCGATCAGCTTGCCTAGACCAAGAGTACCTGCAAGAGAACATGCCTCGTGCGAAATACCTTCCATCAGACAGCCGTCGCCCATGAACACGTAAGTGAAGTGGTCAACGATGTCGTGGCCTTCTTTGTTGAATTGCGCTGCTAGCGCTTTTTCAGCTAGAGCCATACCAACCGCGTTAGTGATGCCTTGACCTAGCGGACCCGTTGTGGTCTCGATACCTGGCGCGTAACCATACTCTGGGTGACCAGGAGTTTTAGAGTGAAGCTGACGGAAGTTTTTCAGATCGTCGATAGACAACTCGTAACCTGCAAGGTGCAGTAGAGAGTAAATCAGCATTGAGCCGTGGCCGTTAGATAGTACGAAACGGTCGCGGTCTGCCCACTCAGGGTTTGATGGGTTGTGGTTTAGATGAGAGCGCCAAAGAACTTCAGCGATGTCAGCCATACCCATAGGTGCACCTGGGTGACCAGAGTTAGCTTGTTGAACACCATCCATGCTTAGCGCACGGATTGCATTTGCTAGATGTTTACGATCCATAGTGATTACTTCTCGATATTTGATTTAAATAGAGGGAACTCGCCGAAACAAGTTCAAATAGAATTTTTTGAAAATAGTGTTGATGGTAAAAGCGAGTAGACGGGCTACTCGCTTTTGGTAAGCAATTAAAGCTTAGCTTCGATCATCGCTTCTAGTTTGCCTTGGTCAACGGCGAAGTTGCGGATACCTTCAGCCAGCTTCTCAACAGCCATTGGGTCTTGGTTATGTTCCCATAGGAACTCAGCGTGAGTCATTGGTGCTGGACGCTCAGCTGCGCCTTTAGAATCAACTAGTTTCTCAACTACTTCACCTTCAGCTGCTTCTAGTTCTGCAAGTAGAGCAGGAGCGATAGTTAGACGGTCACAACCAGCTAGTTCTAAGATCTCACCGATGTTACGGAAGCTTGCGCCCATAACTACAGTTTTGTAGCCGTATTCTTTGTAGTAGTTGTAGATCTTAGTTACAGATAGTACGCCTGGATCTTCTTGAGCTTCGAAGTCACGGCCTTCTTTCGCTTTGTACCAGTCCATGATACGACCAACGAATGGCGAGATTAGGAATACACCCGCTTCTGCACAAGCACGTGCTTGAGCGAACGAGAATAGAAGCGTTAGGTTACAGTTGATGCCTTCTTTTTCTAGGATCTCAGCTGCGCGAATGCCTTCCCAAGTTGAAGCCAGTTTGATAAGGATACGGTCGTTAGTGATGCCAGCATCGTTGTACATTTTCACTAGTTGACGAGCTTTCGCTACGCTGCCTTCCATATCGTAAGATAGACGAGCGTCTACTTCTGTAGAGATACGACCTGGGATAGTTTTTAGGATTTCTTTACCGATGTTTACTGCAAGCATGTCACAAGTATCTTGAACTTGTTGAGCTTTGTCGTTGCTCTGTGCTTTAGCGTATTCGATTGAAGCATCGATTAGAGGTGCGTACTCTGCGATTTGAGCGGCTTTAAGGATAAGAGAAGGGTTAGTTGTTGCGTCTTCTGGCTGATACTTTTTAATTGCATCAATTTCGCCAGTGTCTGCTACTACAGTCGTTAGTTTACGAAGTTGCTCTAACTTGTTGCTCATAATCGATCATCCTATTTAAATGGGCTTAAGCGTGATTTTTGTTATCACAGCTTGTGCATTTGCAAGCGAGTTAGCTAACCGTCTCATCGCATTTAATGAGACATCTGCTCAGCCAACTACGGAAAATTTCGTTACCGAACAAATGCTATGAACATTTGATCGATAGCTGAGTAAATGATGTGTCCATATTTATCCTATCTATGCTGAAAGTCAATCGCTGAAATGGACTTATAGTGAACTTCATCAACGTTTTTTTACTGTGTGTTTAGTGGTTAACCCAAATAAACGTTTGCCCTTATTGTTCAAAGCTTGAGCGTTGTCCAAGAGGGTAAAAAATTGTAGTGAGAAAATGTTATTGCGATGAGCAAATGTAGCGTTTAAATTGATAAAGAACATATGCTAAGTCAATGAGCATATGTTCACTTATTGCATACAATATCGATCCTCTTAAAGGGCGAGAGAAACCATGAGCAGTTCTAATCAAGATATTTCCATTGAAAACACGGATTTGTTGACAGAGATTTCCGTCGCGTATTATCAAGACGGTGCGACTCAGGAAGAGATATCGAGAAAATTTGCCATATCACGCGCAAAGGTCGGGCGAATGCTCAAGCAGGCGCGTGATGAAGGCATTGTTGAAATTACCGTTAAATACCATCCGGTGTTCAGCGCCAAGATCGAACAACGTTTGATCGAGCGATTCGGCGTTAAGCGCGCGCTTGTTGCTCTTGATCAACCGAATGAAGAAGCGCAACGACTACAGGTATCGGGATTGGTGTCCAATTATCTCACTAGCACGCTCAAAAACGGCATGGTGGTGACGGTCGGACAAGGGCGCAACGTATCGTCCGTCGCTCACCATATAGGTGTTATTACGCCGCGTGACTGTAAATTTGTGTGTGGCATTGGTGGTATTCACCCGCGTGGCGGTATGTATAACGCCGACCATATTTGTCGTCAGTTGGCGAAGAAGTATGGGGGAACCTCTGAAACCCTTTATGCGCCGGCATACGCAGAAAATAGAGAACAGAAGTTGGCCTTCATGCAAAATGCAACCGTGAAACAAACGCTCGACCTAGCGCGTAAAGCCGATGTCGCTTTGGTTGGTATTGGTGACATGAGCGAAAACAGTTACATGGTCGACTTAGGTTGGTTTACGCCTGATGAAGTGGTTCAGTCGAGACTTCAACAAGGTGTGGTAGGGGATTTTGCAGGTTATGACTTCTTTGATATTCACGGTAATGTAGCGAACACGGTAATGAGTGACCGAGTAATTGGACTTGGTATTGAAGAGTTTCGGCCGATCTCGGAAGTTATTGCGATCGCAGCTGAGAACAGCAAGCCACTCGCTCTACTCGGAGCATTAAGAACTGGAGCGATAGACGTGATCGCCACGAGCGTTAGCAACGCATTAACCGTGCTCAACTTAGATGAGCAAATGCACGGTAACGCGACATCTGAACGCTAACGGAAATAGTCGGCTTTTGATGTAGTCAGGCTATGAGGAGGGACAAATCACTCATAGCCAGTTTCTATTTCGAAATGACAAGTTTGGTTTAGAAGCTGCGTTTAGTTTATTGGAACACATCATCTTTAGATAAACGTAAGATACTTTGTTAAACAGACACTTGTCTTAACACTCGATAGGTAGAGAGTGGTCTGCACCCCATTCGGTCCAAGAACCGTCGTACACCGACAGGTTGTCCAGACCAATTTGATACGCCGCGAGTAATAAAATGCATGCGGTTACACCGGAACCGCAACTAAAAATAATCGAATTGTCACTATCTATCGTTAGTGCGCTAAATATCTGTTGCAACTCTGAATTTGGTTTAATGTGACCGTTGGTCAAGAGTTCTTGAAACGGTAAGCAAACCGAATTTGGAATGTGCCCACTACGTAGACCTTCTCGTGGCTCAGGCACTTCACCAAGGAAGCGAGCTTTGGCTCTGGCATCGATGATATTGGCACTTTTATTGGTTGAATGAGCAAGAACATCTTGTGCACTCAAAAAGGCATTTTGGTTGAGCTTACCCGTAAAGTTGCCTTCTTCGCTTGGTTGCGATAGGGCACTTTCGGCAGGGAGTCCTGCTTCAATCCAAGCTGGAAGACCGCCATTTAAGACTCGAACATTGTCATGCCCCATGGCTTTGAACATCCACCAAGCTCTTGGTGCCGCTAAAGTGCCTGAGTTGTCATAAACCACAATCAAGTCTTCGTTGTTCAAACCGAGTTGTTGCGCACTTTGGTTGAAGCCTTCTTCTGTTGGCATCATATGCGGTAGGGAGGAGCCGGGTAAGCAAAAGTCATTGTCGTAATCAAAGCGTAAAGTATTTGGAATCCACTTATCTTGAATCTTTTTGCCTTCAGAAGGGATTTGAAACGCAATACTAGCGTCGAGGAGCTTGACGTTAGGTTGGCCGAGAAGGCTATTGAGTTCATCAGTACTAATCAGTGCTTGCATTGTCTTTAGTTTGTTAGGTGGATAATCTTACTGTTTTACAACAAAAAAATCGCATGTTCAAAAGAACGATGCGATTTTTAAGCTTGAGATTGAAGATTTATGATGAAGGGGCGCTTTCGCGATGCCTTCAATCTATCTAGTTACATGGTCCAAGTGTTGTCTCCAGAAGTAATCACTTTCTGAATTGGGTCACTACCGTCATAGAACCAAATTTCAACAAGTAGGCTACCTTGGCTATCAGAAACATTAAAGTCGACATTTGCTGTACCATTGTTGAGTGGAACCGATGCGACTTTGCTTGGGTATTTTGCATCGTAGTTACCTGAACTGTTCTCGACAAACTCTTTGTACACGCTTAGGTGTGCTCGTTGTGAAGAGAAACCACTGATGTCTACATTGAGCGTACCTTCCGTCACTGGGTTGTAGCTAAAGCCATCTGGTACTACTAGATCATGCATGGTTGCATCTTCCACTGTTACCGTTGTCTCTTCTTCAGTAGTTTCTTCCTGCTGGGTAGTATCTTCCTCTGGCACCGTGGTTTGGGTTGGTGGAGGTGGTGTACTGTTACCACCACCGCCGCCTCCGCCACAAGCCATTAGTGCTAATCCCATGATGATTGTGATAAGTGCTTTCATAATGTTATCTCCCTATGGAATGTAGCATTTGTTAGGTGTTGGAGAGGTGTGCCAATCTGTGCTTAGTTCGCCACCAGACTCAGCCCAAGTTTGGAATTGAGGGTATGCATCGACCATGTCTACACGCTCTAGCGGCCAATCCCAATCTTCTACTATCAACAGTGCCCAAGGTAAGTTGTTTGCTGTTTTGAAGTACACACCTTGCGCAGGGTCACTTGCATCGACGCCGACACCGAAGAGGTTTTGGTCATCAAACTGTTCTGTTGGTGCTTGGTCTGCTAAGTGAACTTCCCATTTACGGCCTGGTTGGAAGGTAATCCCGTCGCCATGGTAAGTGCCCGGTGTTGCAAAGATGAACGGGTCGTATGGCATGGCTTGAATGGCTGAACGGTCAGATCCTTCAGTGAAGTACACATTCAAGGTAAAGGTGAGTGAAACGTTATCATCACAGCCAGGCTCTGTGCGGAAGTAGCTACAGTTGCTCGCCGCGTGTGTGCTTAAGTCTTCACTGATGATGAAAATGGCTTCATCAGAAATGCTTTCTAAGCCGTTGGATGCTTGTTCTACACCATTGAAGGATAGCGTTGTTAATCCGTTTTCAATCGAGCTTCTAAGTACACCCGGTAGTCGGATTGCGAAGCCATTTTTGTAGCTTGCGCCGTAAGCCGCTAGGTCACCTGTAATTTGAATATTCTCAACATGACCAGCAAGACTGGTTTCAGTGATGCGGAATTTCACGACCACATCGTTCATGTCGTAGTCTGCGGTGTATGGCCAATTATCTTCATAAGCCACGGTGGCGTAATCTTCTGCGCTCGGGAAATATTCCACTGAGTAACCATTACCAGTGATGGTAATTGGGTAATCTTCCACCTCACCAGACGTTGAGCCACCATCGTAGTTTAATCCGGTTTGTTGGCTAAAGCGGAATCGACTCCAGCTTGAACCTTCCATTGCCGCTGTTGAAACTACAAATGGTAGAGGGTTATTACCCGCAGAGAGTAATTGGTCGGTAAAGACTTGTTCGCCTTCATCATCAAAGTCACCATCGCGGTTCCAGTCAAACCATGCTGATAGGTAGCCAGAAGTAGAAGCCGTCACATTCACAATTGAGCTTAAACCTGGGTCAAGTGCGGATACAAAACCAACACCATCTTCATCAGCGGTGCCCACAGAGTTGTCGTTTGCTTGACCGTCGGCATCACCATCTGGCGCGACAGAACCAAGCCAAGTGACACCGTCCACCTCGTGGCGAGGGCCGTTTGACGCAAGTGTCGTGTGGTAGCTGTCTGGAGCGTCACCAAAATCAATTGGCTCGTCTTCGTTAATCACCGGAGCATTTGCACAACGTGCACCGTCATTTTGGCTTGAGCTTGGACCGTTGGATACAAACTCAACCGCAGGAACGATACCTGCTGCGATATTGGCTGCGTTACCTTCCGAAAGGTCAACGCGATAGATTTTGCCATCTTGGTTACGTGACACGTAGTAGTTGCCGTTTACATCGAAGTAGCCAGCACCAAATGTGCCTTTCTCACCTGTGTCACCTATCGCAGTTGCGCTACCATTTGATGGGTTGAACTGATATAGCACACCAGAGTTGTTGTCGATGCCGTAAAGGGAGCCATCACCTGGATGGAATGCAAAGTCGGTTAGGTTCACAGTCGCTGTTGAGCTGATTTTCACGATGCTCAATGTCGCATTTGGATCAGAATCGAGCGGAGAAAGGTCAATGGAGAAAAGTCCTTTGCCTTTGCGGTACAAGTAGTAGACGTGGTTGTAAACGTCACCTACGTAAAACGTGTGGTCGGTAGGAAGACCCGAAACATCAAGTGTCTCTGCTTGGAAGTCTTGACCAAGACGAACAATCTTTTTGTTTGCGGTGTCGTAGCCGTAGATATAACGGTCAGTGAAGTTAAAGCCTACACCGTTGATGCCCGAAGCCAAACCTGTGTCGTCCTCTAAAAGAGTCGTAGAGCCTGTAACCAAATTGACGCCATAGATTTGAACCGGGGTTGATTGGAACAGGTATGCTTGGCTTGGGCACGTATCAAATGGCGCCGCTTGTGCGTAAGCGCTCGCTATTAGAGACCCAAGTAGTAGTGATGTCCTTTTCATAATTCGCCCTCTCATTGGTTCGTGATATATGCAATGAAAGGAATGTGCCAACTTTTAAGTTGTTGAATTTTATAGAGCTAAGATTTGTAAGAAGAAGGGTTGTAAATCTGATTGTCAAAATGAGAAAAAGCCCAACATCGAGTTGGGCTTTTTGGGAATGATTAGAGGTATAGAACTAACTACAAACCGGACAGGAGGGCATTTTCATCAGATTCATTTCTCGCCAAGACATGCTGAGCGCATCCAAAATCAGAATTTTTCCTTTCTTTGGTTGGCCGTAATCAGCAATCACTTTAATCGCTTCCATCGCTTGCACTGCGCCAACAATACCCACAACAGGCGCCATTACTCCGGCTTCGACACAACTTAGCGCATCGCTGCCGAAGAGGGCACTTAAGCACTGGTAACATGGTTGCGCTGGATCATCGTAAGTAAACACACTCACTTGGCCTTCCATGCGAATGGCCGCGCCTGAAATCAGCGGTGTTTTGGTCGCAAAACATAGGCGGTTAAGTTGATTGCGCGTATCGACGTTATCTGATGCATCGACAACAATAGTGTGCTGTTCGATCAAGCTTTTTAGCTCTGTATCATCAAGACGCTTTGCGATGGTATCTACAATGATGTGCGGGTTAAGCTCGCGTAGTGCATCGGCCGCTGATTCTACCTTCTTACGACCAATATCCGCATCGTGATGCAGTACTTGGCGCTGAAGGTTAGACAATTCGACGATATCATCATCAATCAGCGTGATTTTACCGACACCAGCAGTCGCCAAATATTGGCTTGATGCGCAGCCTAAACCGCCAGCACCAAGCATCAATACCGATGCTTGTTTGAGTGCTTCTTGTCCTTCAAAGTCAAACTGACGAAGAATGATTTGGCGGTTGTAACGCAGCATTTCCTGATCGGAAAGAATATCCACAACGTCTTCCTAGTAAAGGGTTGAGTTGAATAGTTGAACCTGAACCGTTTCGCCCACTTCAACTCGGCCGCGCTCACGTTCCAAGACAACAAAACAGTTCGCTAGGCTCATTGAGCGGAATGCGCCAGAGCTTTGGTTACCGGTTGTTTCAACGACAAACTTGCCATCTTCCAATGTATAGATACCACGTTGGTAATCGGTACGGCCTGGCGCTTTCTTAAAGGCGGTTTTGGTTGTTGCTGGAATAGACTCGGGGGCTTTCCATTCGGTATGGCCTGCAAGTTTTGCCAGCATTGGTTGAACAAGCACGTACATAGTAAGGACTGCAGAAACCGGGTTACCCGGCAGTCCACAGAACCAAGCTGTACTTAGCTTACCAAACGCGAAAGGTTTACCCGGCTTGATTGCTAGCTTCCAGAAACCGATTTCACCAAGTTCTTCAAGAATGTCTTTGGTGTAATCCGCTTCGCCTACACTGACACCGCCTGAGGTCACGACCACATCTGCCAATGTTTGCGCTTGTTCAAAGGTTGCTTTTAGAGTCTCTGGGCAATCTGGAATGATGCCCAGATCAACGGCTTCACAACCGAAGTTCTCGATAAGCGGTTTAATACCGTAACGGTTGCTGTCGTAGATCTGACCTTCGTCTAGCGGTTCGCCCAGTGGTTTAAGCTCGTCACCAGTAGAGAAGAACGCAACTTTTGGCTTACGTACTACAGTCACATGGCTGACACCAAGAGACGCAATCATCGGAATATCGCGAGGTGTCAAACGTGCACCTTTTGCCAGTACGATATCGCCTTGTTTGATGTCGTCACCCGTTGGGCGGATGTTGTTTTGCGGCTTCACGTCAGTTTGGTTGAACTGAATGCCAGCATCCGTCACTTCTGTGTTTTCTTGCATGATAACGGCATTACAACCCTGTGGGATTTTTGCGCCAGTCATGATGCGAACACAGGTACCTTGAGGCCATTCACCTTCAAAAGGTTGTCCTGCAAATGATTTACCTGCCAGAGGCAATACGGGAGACGACTCAAGATCTTGAATGCGAATAGCGTAGCCATCCATTGCTGAGTTATCGAATGGCGGTACGTGAATAGGAGACAAGATGTCTTCTGCCAGTACAAAACCGAGTGCTTCAGCAAGTGGAAGAGAAAGCGTTGTTTGGATAGGTTTGATTCGCGATAGCATTTTGTCCATCGCTTCTTCAATTGGCATCAAGCCAGGTGCGTCGCAGCAGCCCATTGAGAAAATCCTGTGTTCTTTTGTTTTGTGGCAACTTTACCATAAAAGGGGACTGAGTAAGAATGTCCACCTATAAAATATGGGTGTAATTATTCAAAAATCCGAGTATCCTTGTCAGCCATCCAAAAGGGGTAAAAAACCTGCGGAGCTCAAGAAAATCAGCTCAGTACCTTCATCTGATGTGACTTGGTGTAAAGACACGAACTGAGCAACTCAAAGCGAAAAGTATGAATGCAATTTTGATTGGGTTTGTACGAAGGCTGAAGTAAAACAAAAGAGGAAGTGGAATGTCAGGTCTTAGCGAGTCAGCGAAGTTAGTAAAAGAAGCGCTAGAGCAACGCGGTTTGGAAACGCCAATGCGTCCAAACAACGTAAGTCGTGAAGAGAAGAAAGAGAAGATCGAACACCACATGCGTGAGATCTTAGGTCTGCTTCAACTTGACCTCACTGACGATAGCCTAGAAGAAACCCCTCACCGCATTGCTAAGATGTACGTTGACGAAATCTTCTCTGGTCTGGATTACTCCAACTTTCCTAAAATCACGGTGATTGAGAACAAGATGAACGTGAGCGAGATGGTTCGCGTGAAGGACATCACGGTGACCAGCACTTGTGAACACCACCTTGTGACCATCGATGGCAAGGCTGCTGTGGCTTACATTCCACGTGGCAAGATCATTGGCCTGTCAAAGATCAACCGTATCGTTCGCTTCTTTGCGCAGCGTCCACAAGTTCAAGAACGTATGACTCAGCAAATTCTTGTTGCACTTCAAACGCTGCTTGAGTCCGATGATGTGGCAGTGACGATTGACGCAACACACTACTGCGTGAAATCTCGCGGTGTGATGGATGCAACCAGCGAAACCACGACAACAGCATTGGGCGGTATCTTCAAAAGCAACCCAGCAACGCGTGCCGAGTTTCTGCACGGTTTACGTTAGGTAACCAAGCACTATTCTAAGAGGATGGCAAACGCCATCCTTTTTTTATGCTTGTTTAGAAAATGACTTCATGATTTCTGGCCAATACATTTTGACGTAACCTGCCGATACCCAAACAACCAATACAGTCGCGATACTGAGCTCTAGAAAACCAAAGTCGTGCAGCCAGTGCCAGTGAGGGTGCGATTCGGCAAAAAAAGAGGTTAAGCGATGCATTGCGATAGCGCTGATCACGGAAGGAAAGGTTACTGCCGCGATAGAAGGTTGAAACTTCAAGCGAAGTAAGCGGAAGTAACATAAGTAGATCAATAAAGTCATAGTGATGGCGATCCCTGCCAATGCGCCTGTTAGTATCGGATCAGGTAAGGGAAAGTTCACCAAGTATGCTGCTAATGACAAGTTTACCGGCGCGGCCATAATCGCGAGGGTCGGTCTTGCTCGCCTTGGTAGAGAGCCGAAAAACACCAAACGATACAACACGAGTGGCAGCATGAAGAAATAAATGCCGATGCACATCATCGCTAGCGTTTCGGAGAATAAGTTGTGACCTAGTTGAGAACCGGCTAGTGAACTACTGATCAGCCCCACCGGATAAAGAAACCAACTCGGTACGATATTGGACATTTTGAAGTTCATTAGCTGAAAGCTAAAAAACAGCACCATCATAGTAAAATGCAGCAAAAGCGCCATAAACCAAAGTGGATAAGCGATGATAGGCGCTACAGCGGCAAGATAATCTGCAAGGATCAGTAACGCCATACTCATTGGTGCCATTAAACTACCACTCAGCGGGTGACGAATGTCGACCATGAATAATCGTGGATTAGCGGCATATTTTATGAGTACAGGGGCGAGTAAAAGTGCGCCGAGTGACGCCAAAAATGGGCGTATCGGTTCACCAATCTCAGGAACATAGAGTGCCCAAGCTTGCCCTAAACCTATCATACCTAGTGCCAACGCGGCTTGAGACGGCGGGACACTATAAAAATGCACAAGTCTTCTCCAGTTCAAATCTACTCCATTTGATTTTTGCATGAATGAAACGAAACATGACGATTTGGATGAAATGCTCTATTTAAGTAGCAAATACTAACAAGTATGGAGAGGGGTTTCTCATGAAAGGTGGTGAGCAAATATCAGAGAATGATAATTTTGTGAGTTTGGTATCGAATATTTGGGAAAAGATGTAAAAACGCAGAGTTTATCGCTCCAAACCCTTCGATAGTCCGGAGCGAAGTGATAACAAAGAGAATGTTATGTTGATTGATTCTCCGGTAGATCCTGTTGGCGTAACTTTTCGTTTTTGATTGTGCGATGCAGCAGCTGGCTGTAAATAGGTTGTCCACCCAACAATTGAGCAATAATCACAGCGCCCAAACAAGTAATGATCAATGGCAGGATTAAGTAGTAGTTATTCGTCATTTCAATCACTAACAAAATACCAGTAATCGGTGCACGTACCGTTGCAGCAAACAGGGCACCCATGCCCGCAATCGCAAATACACCAGGCTCGATATCAAGCGCAGGGAGCAAGACATCAGCACTTGCTCCGAACGCATAGCCAAATAAGGTTCCCAGAGCAAGCATAGGTGCAAAGATGCCTCCCGGCGCACCAGAACCAAAACAGAGCAGGGTTGTGATTACACGACCAAAGAAAAGCAAAACTAAAATGGATACCGAGTAGTTACCGTTAGTAATGTCAGGAATAAGGCCGATACCACCACCAGTTAGTTGGGGTACGTACAAAAGAAGCAAGCCAAACACGCCTCCCAGTAACGAACCTACAATCAAGTAGCGCTTACGATCGTTTTTGTGAATTGCGACAAAACTGTCTTGTGCCACGGTAATCAGTTTATTGAAGATCACGCCAAACACGCCAAACAATGCGCCAAGCAATAAAAACAGCCATAGGGTTTGAAGCTCTGGCGACTGGTATTGCGGCATAGTGATAACGGCGTCTTGCCCGTTAATGGCGCGAAACACTATGTTCGCCATAATGGCAGAAATGATCACTGCGCGAATTGAGATCAAAGAGTAGCGAAACTGAGGTCGCATTTCCTCCACAACAAACATAATGCCTGCGAGTGGGGCATTAAAAGCCGCAGCCAAACCGCCAGCAGCACCAGAAGCGAGCAGGGAGTGGCGGGTATCGTCATCCTTTACGCGGAATATATCGGTCACCATTCGACCAACAGCGCCCCCCATTTGAACGGTTGGGCCTTCACGACCCAGCACCATACCTGAGCCAAGTGCGCCCATGCCGCCGAAGAATTTTACTGGTAGAACTCGCCACCAGCGCACTGGACGAATATTATCCATTGCCCCTTCGATTTCAGGAATACCAGAGCCTGCCGCTTCTGGCGCAAAGCGGTGCACAAGAAAATAGCCAATAAAAGCTAAAAGTGCGCTAATGAGAACCGCTGCCAGCCACAATGGTAGAACATTACCAATTTCGCTTCTTAACCATTCTGTTCGTGTTTCAGAAACGAAATGAACGGCAAGCTCGAAATACGTACCGACAAAACCAGCCAACGTACCCACAATGGCGGCCATAATGAGAACAGAAAATGGTGTTGACCCTCGAGAGACAAACTGGTTAATCGCATCTTTCGGTACGTGCGCTAACACAGATTTCACAATTCTCTCGCGTTTGGTCATTAACAAGCTCTCCTGTTGCTGGGGGAAGGTACGAAAGAAAGTATACGCTTCGCAGAGTCTAGACCTAATCAATAAAGATGCAATTTAGCTTTTCACTATTGAGTGTTCGAAGTGTCACGATATTATTCATTCACTCAGATTGTGCTATTGCTCTCATAATTTAGGATAAAAAACTTGTTTTTTGAAAAAAATGAACCATGCTTTAAATGTAAAGCAACATGACTGCTTCAGAAGGAGGGATGTGAGGTTTTACACACAATTTGGATGGATTCAAACCCTACGGTAAGTCCTCGTTTTATGTTCGGGATGCATCAATAGACATCGCCGATTCGCACACTCACGATTGAGTAACGAGGTAGAGGCGCACGCACATGTGCGCCTTCTTAATTTCTGCGTTATAACTTTCATCACCACCTGCCACTATTTTTCTCTTGAACATTTTCTTGCAGTTAGTAATGTCTTGGTTCGATGTCAACCAACTAGAGCAGTGCATGCGCTTTTATCTTCGACTCTTACTTTCTTTATGTTGTTGTTCGGTAACGTTTCCGGCACTTTCAACGCCGAGCTGGTGGCAAGACACGTTGTCAGCAATGCCATATTCCAATTTAAAAGAACGTATAGAAAAAAGTGGAAGCTGGTATGGTTGCGAAGTGCAGTTGCGAGACAACTCAACGTTTATCAGCGCATTTTGTTTGGATGATTTTTCGTACTACCAGCAGCACTTGTATGGTGAAGTGGTTTTGAGAAGAGAAAGTGCTCAGTTCTCGTTTCTCACTGAATACGAGTGGCAGCGTCTGAATGACTTACTTCTCAACTTAAGAAAGGATGGGTTAGTTTTACGCAGAGTTACTATCGGACAAGAACACTATGATGTCGTTGAAGCTCTGGAAAAGAAATCTTCCGAACTTGTCGATAAAGAAGTTGTTTTGTTGATGAACCGCTATCCACAAGAAACGATTCGAAGTTTGCTTTGGGTAAAACCGGACGAGTTTCTGACGCCATCACCGTCCTTAAATGTGCAATTGCGCAGTGATGGCGAAATTATCGAGGTCAAAGTGACTCGTTTTTAGATTCTTTATGGAGAGATAGGAAGGTCGCCATTGCAGACTCATCCAAAAAACCATCCGATTTTTTGTGAGCGCGCAGGTATTGATAGCCTGCGATTAGCTTGCGGTGTATCTCTTCTGCATCGTCTGACAACGGCTGATTCATAACGTGTTGAAAGGCAAGTTTGTACGCATCCATATCCACGACTTCAGCACGGCGATATAAATAACCACATCCCGTTGCTAACCATTCAAGAGAGCAATTGGCGCGCATTGCAATTTGATTTGCTTTAGTTAGGCTAGGTTCACTGCCTTTAAGGTATTTGCGTATTAAAGCTTCAGACACATCGACGCGTCGAGCGAACCCGCTGATGCTTTCTTCTCCGATCAGGGTGGCTAGGCGTTGGGCAAAAGACATATTTCGTACTCCAGTTCGAATTGCGAAAGTTTACCCGTTGAGCCGGTACGAAAACAAGACTACGATGAATGCAGATCAATTGAAGGAGAAAACCCATGGTTGCAAAAGTAGTAACTGCACCAAAAGGCCCAGAGTTCTCAGAGCTGGTTCAAGGATATTGGCGTGCAGTTGAGTGGGGAATGACGGCTCAAGAGCGTTTGTCATTTCTTAAGCAACACATTGAGTTAGGCATTACGACAGTCGATCACGCCGACATCTACGGTAATTACGAGTGTGAGGCGTTGTTTGGTGAAGCGTTAGCTTTAGACAAGAGTGTTCGTGAGCAAATTCAGATCGTGACGAAATGCGACATCAATTTGTGTGGCGATAAAACGCCAGAGCGTAAGATCAATCACTACGACACGAGCTCAGCACATATCTACCAATCGGTGAATAACTCGCTAGAACGTTTGAATGTGGATGAAATCGACGTACTTTTAATTCATCGTCCTGACGTGTTAATGGATGCAGACGAGGTTGCAGAAGCATTTTCTGAGCTTCACAAAGTCGGCAAAGTGAAGCACTTTGGCGTGTCTAACTTCACCCCACGCCAGTTTGAACTGCTGCAATCTCGCTTAGGTAAGCCGTTGGTTACTAACCAAGTGGAAATCAACCCACTTAACTTTGAGGTTGCACACGATGGAACGCTTGATCAAATGCAAATGTTGCGCACGCGACCAATGGCTTGGTCTTGCCTCGGTGGTGGTTCAATTTTTAGTGGTGACAGTGAGCAAGCTGTTCGTGTCCGTAACGAATTAGAAGCAATTCGTGAAGAAGTGGGCGCAGCGAGTATTGACCAAGTAATTTATGCCTGGGTACGTCGTTTGCCATCTAACCCTATTCCAATCATTGGCTCTGGTAAAATCGAGCGTGTGCAAACTGCAGTTAATGCATTGAACATCGAACTTACTCGAGAGCAATGGTATCGCGTATGGGTGGCTTCTAAAGGTCATGGTGTGCCATAGAATTGATATCTTATCGATGAAATTATTATTAAAGGCATCCTCTAGCAGGGTGCCTTTTTAGTTTTAGCGCGTTACTGTTTACCCATTATGGAAATAGAAAGAATGAAATTCGAGCAAAAATGGGCTTTGGATGTTAGCTGCAACTTTTTGCTTACTTTGGGTGGAGGAGTTTTACCCATGTTTGTTTTATGTCACTAAACAGCGAATGTGATGCTTGCTTTTTAGTCATTTTGTTCACTCATTCATTCATATTGCGTATGCTTATTGAATAATAAAGAAATAAAAAACTCGTCAGTTTTCTCGTATTACATGCTGTAACAATCTGTTAGACTCCGGCGCAGATTGTGGAATATAAAAAGGTGATTGAATGTCTTTTCCCGTACTCATCTGTGATGATTCAGCGTTAGCACGCAAACAGATGGCGAGATCACTACCAGCCACATTGAATGCCGATATTACGTTTGCTATCCACGGAAAAAACGCGCTAGAAGAACTCGAAAAAAACGAGTTTAAATTGATGTTTCTTGATTTGACCATGCCAGAAATGGATGGCTTTGAAACACTAGAGCACATGCAACGGTTGGGGGATAAAACTCCGGTGGTTGTGGTGTCGGGGGATATCCAACCTAAAGCGAAAGAGCGCGTGTTCGCACTGGGTGCAAAAGCGTTTATTCAAAAACCAATCGCCAAAGATGAACTCAAGAAGGCGCTTAAAGAGTTGGTCGAGCCAGAACCTCGTCCTCAAATTATCACGCCTGTCTCTATTGAGTTACCGATTTTACGTCGTCGCGATATTTACATGGAAGTGGCTAACGTTTCAATTGGTCGAGCAGCCGATGCGTTGGCGCGTCACTTTGATGTGTTTGTGCAACTACCTCTGCCGAACGTCAATATCTTTGAAGTGAGCGAACTTCACATGGCCCTACGCGACTTGGCGTCGCATGACAACGTATCGGGTGTTTGTCAGGGATTTTGTGGCGAAGGTATTGCTGGCGAAGCGCTAGTGATCTTGAGTGATTCAAGCGTATCTGATCTCAAAAAGTTGATGAAAGTACCAGCAGACAGCGAAGAGCTAGAAGAGCTTGAGCTGCTAATGGATATTTCTAATATTTTGGTGGGGTCGTTCTTAAATGGTTTAGGCGAGCAGTCTGAAGTCCGATTCTTCCAAAGTCCACCAGTACTCCTTGGTCAGCATATCTCAATTGACTCGATCATTGAATCTACAACTGGAGCATTCAGCCGCACGATGACATTCGAAGTGAGCTACAACATTGAAGGAACGTCGATTCGTTGTGACTTGTTGTTTATGTTTGTGGATGAATCCTTGCCGCTGCTTGATAACAAACTGTCTTATCTAATGGAGGAGTTCTAATGTTGAATATGCCAGCAGAGTTTGAACAATTCCATTGGATGGTGGATATGGTACAAAACGTCGACATGGGCTTAGTGGTCATTGATCGAGATTACAATGTACAGGTCTGGAATGGGTTTATGACTCATCACAGTGGTTTGCAGTCTCATGATGCGATAGGTCGTTCTATATTTGATATCTTCCCTGAAATCCCACAGGAGTGGTTTAAATTAAAAACAAAACCAGTGTATGACCTAGGCTGTCGCAGCTTCATCACATGGCGACAACGACCTTACTTATTCTGCTGTCGCAATGTTCGACCAGTTACGCAGCAAGCGGAGTTTATGTACCAGAATGTTACGTTGAACCCAATGCGCACACCGACTGGAAAAATCAACTCGTTGTTTTTGTCTATACAAGACGCGACGGCTGAAGCTCTGATGTCTCAGAATCAATAGCGATAAAAAACTTTCTCAAAAGCCAAGGTCCGCCTTGGCTTTTTTGTATACTTATAATTGTGTTTCCCAATGCGTAGAACGTGAACATGGACTTTAATCTCGCCCTAAAACTCTACACCGCAGAGCAAGTAAAAAACGGTGAAACGCTGGCTGCGCAAATGGCTGGTGTTTCTATGTATAGCTTAATGGAACGCGCTGGTATGGCCGTGTATGAGCGCTTTTTACATCTGTATCCTAAATCAAAAAATATCTTAGTGATTTGCGGTAAAGGGAATAACGGTGGCGATGGTTACGTATTTGCATCTCTTGCGAAACAAGCTCAACTCAATGTACATGTTTTCCAAATTGGTGATGTATCTGCGCTAAAAGGTGATGCTTTGCGCGCATACCAAGATTGGCAGTCAATCGACGGTGTTAACAATGATTGGGATGAATGGAATACCGCATTGTTAGAGGCAGATGTGATCATTGATGCCATGTTAGGTACTGGTTTAAGCGGTGAGGTTCGTTCGGAGTATCGTCGCTATATTGACCAAATTAATCAAATTCATACCCCTGTGATTGCAGTCGACGTTCCTTCTGGTCTGTGTGCTAATACAGGTGCAGTTTTAGGTGATGCTATTCGTGCCGAGCATACAGTAACCTTCATTGGGGTTAAGCAAGGCTTATGCACTGGACAAGCGAGAGATCGCGTTGGCGAGCTCTACTTTTGTGGTTTAGGCGTCAATACTAAGTTTGATACTATCGAAGTAGAAAGTGCATTAGGTATTGATCATCAGGTTGTTTCAAGATTAATGCCCAAGCCAAATCCAACGGTCCATAAAGGTGACAACGGGAAGTTGCTTTGTGTTGGTGGCAACCAAGGGATGTCTGGGGCGATTCGTTTATGTTCCTCCGCAGCGATTAGAACCGGAGCGGGTTTAACTGCCGCAATTACTCACACGAGTAGCCTTATTCCACTGCAGGTTGGTTGCCCAGAAGTAATGAGCCAGAGCATCACCACTGACTTGCTCAGGGATACTGAGAACGACTTAACTAAACGCATACGCTGGGCTGACGTATTAGTGTTTGGTCCTGGCTTTGGAGATGATGAGTGGGCTTATCAAGCCTATCAATATCTGGCTCAAGAGCAGAAACCTAAAGTTGTTGATGCTGATGGCCTCAATATTCTAGCGATGCTGAGCCAGCGATGCGATGGCACTCTAGTGTGCGACAACCATCGAGTGATCACGCCGCATCCTGGAGAGGCAGCTCGACTACTAAATGTAACCATTCAACAAATAGAAAGTGACCGATACTCTGCTGCAAGACAACTGCAAGAGCGTTATGGCGGTGTAGTGGTTTTAAAAGGCGCGGGGACGCTTATTTACGATGGAACGAGAATGTACGTCTGTCTAGCGGGTAACGCCGGAATGGCGACGGGGGGAATGGGAGATGTGTTATCTGGAGTCATTGGTGCATTACTAGCCAAAGGTTTACCAATTTCTGTTGCCGCACGTTTAGGTGTGGTACTTCACAGTCATGCTGCTGATATAAACGTGAGTCAGAATGGTCAAATTGGTCTTTTGGCAAGTGATGTCGTTAGCACTCTTCGTACCGCTATCACCCAAGAGCTCTATCGAAATTAATTAGATTTCATGCATTGCTGAGAAAATTGGTCGATTTTTTTGAGTACTTTTTTACGAATTAGCAGGGCATCTTAGTATTAGGTGATTGAGTTTTAGGCAGATTTGAGAGGTGATGCGTTTTAATTTTTAAGATATGACGCAAAGGTTTGCGCAATGGGTTAACTTAAGTGCTTTCTCAAGTTGTTGATAGTTATAAATAATAAGAGGTTTTGGTGACTTGGGGAGCGTTTTTGATATGCGATTTTCAAGATGGTATCACAAAAAAAATTCAAATATCAGACTTGTAGGAAATAAATCACAGCCTATAATGCTGAAAACCGGAGCGTCTGCCAACGCTCCGGTTTTTTTGTGTCCGAAGAACAGTGAACTCGTCTGCCAACGAAATCACTACGCACTCTGAAATGACACATATACATATGAATCAAGGAATTACACAATGCGTATCGAACAAGAACTTAAGTTAGGTTTTAAAGATGTACTGTTTCGCCCGAAACGTTCTACCCTTAAGAGCCGTTCTCAAGTAAATTTAACCCGCGATTTTACATTCAAGCATAGTGGTCGTCAATGGTCTGGTGTGCCAGTAATCGCAGCAAACATGGATTCGGTTGGTAGCTTTGCAATGGCTAAAGCTCTAGCTGAGCATGGTGTAATGACCGCTGTTCACAAACATTACACGGTAGAAGATTGGGCTGAGTTTGCTAAATCAGCAGATAAAGTAACCATGAATAACGTTATGGTGTCTACTGGGACATCTGACGCAGACTTCCAAAAAACCAAAGACATCATGGCACTTTCAGATGAATTTATTTTCATTTGTATCGACATTGCAAATGGTTACTCAGAGCATTTGGTCGAGTATGTTGAACGCGTGCGAGCAGAGTTCCCAGACAAGGTCATTTCTGCAGGCAACGTGGTTACTGGTGATATGTGTGAAGAGCTAATCCTAGCTGGTGCAGACATCGTTAAAGTGGGTATCGGCCCAGGCTCTGTATGTACAACTCGTGTAAAAACGGGGGTTGGTTACCCGCAGCTTTCTGCAATCATCGAGTGTGGTGATGCAGCGCACGGCCTTGGTGGCATGATCGTCGGTGACGGTGGCTGTTCTTGCGCGGGTGACGTAGCGAAAGCATTCGGTGGTGGCGCGGATTTCGTAATGCTAGGTGGGATGCTAGCGGGTCACGAAGAGTCAGGCGGCGAAGTGATCGAGAAAGACGGCGAGAAGTTCATGAAATTCTATGGCATGTCGTCGAAGAGCGCGATGGACAAGCACTCAGGTGGTGTCGCTGGCTACCGTGCGGCCGAAGGTAAAACCGTATTATTGCCATACCGTGGTAGCGTTCACGGCACTATTCAAGACATCCTTGGCGGCGTTCGCTCAACATGTACATACGTGGGTGCAGCAAAGCTTAAAGAGCTAACCAAGCGTACTACATTCATCCGCGTTCAAGAACAAGAGAACAACGTGTTCGGTAAAGAGTAAATCGACTGAATGTAACAAGTGTAAAAGCAACCATACGTTATATCTATAGCAGATAAAACTATACTATATGCAGCTATGAGCCAGAGTGAGATTGATTTCTTACTCTGGCTTTTTGCTTCTCATTTGTTTGCGCTTCAAAATTAACTCTAAGCGATTTTAATAGTTGGTCGAGATTCGACTTGTTCAAACGATAATGATGTTGTAACTGGCATGAGCTGTAAAACGCTTGAAATCTGACAGTCTCTATTTAACCCAATATAGTCTTTGACATTAGCGACTCGCCAAGTCATGTCTCCGTAAGTACGCAGATAGAACGCGGGTGATTGATGACTGTTATGTCTAATAACGCTCCATTGGGTAATATCACTAAAAAAGACTTCAGGGTTATCGGATGTCTCAAACTCATTCGCCATGATGCCCAAAGGTATATCAACGCGATTAAGTAGCTTTTGTCCGAGTGAGAAGGCTTCGTCGAAGTTAGTTGGTTGTTCGCTTAACTGCTTAATTGCATAGGTTTGTACAAATCGAGACGGCGGTGTTGGGTCGGCGGGTAGACCCATCAAGCCAGCGCCATTGATTGATTGAAGTGGGCCAGGCACTTGGATATGACGTTGCATGGTTGCTTCATTGTTCGGTTCTGGGTTGTAGTTGCGCAAATTAGAAAAATAAGAGAGGTGATTGACATGCCAATGGTAATTTGGGCAGTTAGTCATTACTCCAACGTAGGAGTGGTCCACAACCACTTTATAATCATCAAAGTCGTATTCGGTACATTGATAGCGTGCTTGCTGATTTTCCTCTTTGCTGAACATATCGCTTTCTTTGAATGCTCGATAGATATGCATATTACCGTTAAGAAACTCAATGACGGCACTGTCATTATTTGCATCGTGAATCACGAAATGCTGGTCCAAAGCCATGTTGTCACTCTCTGTTTCACCAGTTGAAATAGTCGAGTTAAACACGTAAACGGGGTGGGTGGTGAAGTAGGTCACCATCTCGTCCACAGTATTAAACGTAGACAAGATAAAAGTACCAAACAGGCCGCTGCCTAATGCAAAGGCATCATCAGGGATGTGAGAGGTCGATACATTTTGATTGAGAATGGGCAAGTACAGTGACCCAACAGAAAGGCCAGATTCATTAATGCCATCAGCTGTTAAAAGAGGGTTATTATACCGGGTAATGGCATTGCAGTGTATGAAGCTCAACTCTCCCTGCCAATTTGCTCGAAACTCACATTCTTTACTGTGACGTTTTGGCGGCTGACCATTGAAAACACGGTCGGCTTTTCCGTCGGAAGTAAAGGTCGTAATTTGGTAAGTTTGTTGGGCTCTAAACCAAATCTCGGTCTGAAGGTTAACTGCAAACTCCATGGTTCTAGCGGATAAGGTTTGGTTGTTGCAACCATAATTGATATTAACATCTGTACACATAGCCATGCTTTCCGTTGTTTATCTTGAATGATGAATATCCAAGAAACCCTCTGAATCAAATGCTTAGAGATTACGTGGATATAGATGAATTGCGCTTTAGTAATGGTTTTAGCCATTGAGATAAGCGCATGCTATTAAGTTAAGCATTCAATCAAAAAACGTCAGTAGCAGTTTAGTATCAGTTGATAGAGTTAAAATAAAAAGTGATGTATTAAGTAAAACTCTTTGATCTTAGAAATTAATAATATATTTATTTTTTCAATCTTGGTTACTCTAGATTTAAAGTTTATTTTAAAAGTGATTTGTATTTATTCGATTATCTTGCAGTGGTGATATAAAGTGAGAACATAAAGTTAACAATTTCAGATTGTGATTGAAAATGGGGAGAGTCTTCAATCCAAATACCGAGAAATGAAACTGCCCGAGAAGTTGTGCAACTGTCTCGGGCGAAGTGATGAATCAGGTGAGCAGCTATAAAGTTTTCTCACAAGAACCGCTAAGTGGTGGAGATATTTTTAAATTATCATTAAAGATTTCTACAACGACGGGGCCTTTATTTTCATCTTTTGCATAGTATGCACAGGACTTGTCCCCAGTATAGGTTTTACCTGCCTTTTTGAAACTGTAATACCAGGAGTCATGGGTAGCGGCACCGGATTCAAAACTAGCAGATTCAGATTGTTCGCCAATATTCAAGTCGAAATGAACCTCCATTTCCGGAGAGTCTTTAAATCTCACATATCCGGTGATTTTATCGTTGGAGTTATTTTTAACGTAAAATGAACCCTTAGTTGTCATAATTTTTCCTCTTTTTTAATTTCTATACGTGATAGAACGGCCAAATGACGTTCTGTTAATATATGCTTTTTAAGATGCATATTGATGTTAAATGATGGTCTTATTAGTTCTAAGGTGATTAAACTTATCCTTAGCGTATTTTTCTTTTATACCGATTAAGTCGCGGTAGCTTCGATCAAAATAAACGCTTGTCGGAATTGCCGGATCTTTAAAGCTGATGAAGGCACCATAGGTTCCCGGTATATCAGCTTCTCTGGCTTTATCAATCCAGTCCATGGCTCTGTTTACATCAACAAGTACTGGGTTATTTTGTAGTTCTAGTTTTTGCTTTATCTCTTCATTCCACCAGGTTTGGTATTGGACTGTATATTGACACTGGCGGTAGGGGAAAGATATGTCTTCAAGGTCGTCTGAGTGATGATAAAAACCGCCAGTGATCGCCCCTAAGGTTACGTAACTAAATAGCCCTTGATCGCGGTTTTCTGGCTTTATCAAAGGTGAAGTTAAGCTTTGCAAAAGTGCAGTATAGCCTTCTGGTTTAAGACCTCGCTCTGACACCAATCGCGAAGTGATTTTGTGAGGTGCTGGGGCGTCATAATCGGGAGGGAAAGGAGAACCGTTTTGACACAAAGAATCGCGCCCCCATGTGCTCATCAGGGAGTGATCGTATTTCTTCCCGTCAAAGTCAGTGCCATGTGCTTCATAGACTTGAACTAAATCAGGGAAGCAAGCGCCAAATTGAACGGCTATAAATTGGTGAAGATCTTGTTCTGTTCCTTCCCAGTAGCCATACATGGTGCAGTGATGGCTGATGGTTTCAATATCACAGTGGTTAGATGATTCAGGCAGAGCATCAATTTGCAAGTTGGTGCCAAGAAGTTTAGGCGTATCGAGGCTTTTTATAGCCTGCTCCCAATTTTTTAGCACATCTATGGTAGGGTGCGTTGGTATTGGCTGAAGCATACCGTTGATTTTTGGATAGAGGTTCCACTGAAGCTCGAAGCGGTGGATCTCTTTGGGTAAAGGGAATGTTTTTACGCGTAGCTCGGTAACAATGCCATAGCTCATGCCTCCGCCGCCTCTTAGTG
The DNA here is from genome assembly GCF_033339495.1 of Vibrio sp. 2134-1. NCBI lineage: Bacteria > Pseudomonadati > Pseudomonadota > Gammaproteobacteria > Vibrionales > Vibrionaceae > Vibrio > Vibrio sp. 2134-1. The sequence continues at coordinate 19,479 of NZ_JAWOUS010000018.1, read as the reverse complement.
CCCAAAATAGGTGAGGGTTGGACTCTGCTGAGACTTCTGTGATCGTACCATCACCCAATACCACGGTTGCACTCACTAGGTGCTCACAACACATGCCGTATTTTCGCGTCCAAGGGCCCCATCCTCCGCCTTGAATATAGCCAGTCAACCCAACTGTGGCACAGGTTCCATGTGCAATCATTCGATCATGCTCTGCAAGTTTTGGTGTCAGTTGATAGAAGCGATAGCCAGCACCAATGGTGGCAATATTGTCACACAATTGGAAGGTCTTAATTCTGCTCACGTCAATCAAAATGACGTTGTCACCACTGCATTCACCTGCGTGATCATGCCCTCCTGAGCGAACACGAATCGGGAGATTGAATTGAGTTGCTGTTAGATAGGCTTGCTGAACTTCTTGCGTACTTTTGCACATGACAATGACAAAGGGTTGGTGTTGATAGCGAGTATTGAAGATGAGTGACTCGACTTGATATTGGTTCAAACCGGGAACCGGTGAAACCGTGTTTTCAAGAGGTGTCAGTAATCGTTCTTTAGGAAAACCGCACTTATCCATTTTCTGAATAAACAGTTTGGCATTATTGACTGAGATTGAGTACGCGCTAAGTACAGCGAGGCGTTGTATTTGAGGGTTAGGGTGCTGTTCTACCACTTGGTTTTCTTTAGTTCCCTGCATCCATTCATGTTCCATTATTTTTTCCATTTGGCTTATGTATTGAATAGTTGTTCAAATATTAAACCAAATGCATACATTCACCATATCAGTTTGGTATCAGTTGTTCTGTACAAATCGCCAAAAGCATCAGCGAGAGAGCAACAATATCTGGTTGATGAAAAGAACGATCGGCATCTGCGTGACCGTGGATAATTTATGTAGTCAAGTAGATCTGAGCCTAAATTGATACTGAACCAGAATGACGTGTTATCTACATTGAATGGGTCACTAACGACAATAAATTCAGTTGGAGAACACAATGAAAATGGACTCAAAAGAATCACAAGCAATTTTTACTGCTCATTATCAAATTGGTAACGGCTTACCTGGAGGAGTGAGCTTCGATGTTAATCTACTCGTGGCCAGTGAAGACAAATCAATAGTGGGTAAAGGACATATCTTTCAGGCCGTTAACCCACCGTTAAATGTGGTGTCTGATCTCAATGGTAGTTTCAACTATCAATGCACGATGCGTGATTGTCATATCATGGTGACGTTGCAGGGCTACCAGCCTTATCTAGGCATTGCTCCTTTAGGAGCTGATCTTCATAACGTAACGCTCAACCTCCTACTTAATGATGATTGGAAGTCAGGCGTGGCATTCTATCGATATAAAAATAGTTCAGGTAAATGGATTGAAGCAGCAAATCAACGCGTTACTCTACTTTTGCCTGAGCATGTTCCTAGCATCGAGAACTTTAAGGTGGAGCAAAATGATCTTGCGCCAGCATAAATCTCATCAGCGATGACACTGTGCCAAAACACAGATATTCGATGGTTTCGAATATCTGTGTTTGACGAGGTAAATCGAGTAAACACGATGACTTGACGGTGCAATTAATCGACTTTCTTCGTTTATTGAATATTTCATGGTTGAGTAGATGTGGAGAGCCAATGGTCGAGCTCATCAACACTTATTTGAGCCTGATTCAGTTGATGCTTACGCGCGGCCTGATTGAAGTTTAACAACTCAGAGACGGAGCTGGACTGGTCGAGTAAGGCAAGCATCAGATTCGCTTGTTCAATATAAAAATCACCCCATGGATGCGGATCTTCTTGGGTGAAGTTAGACAGCTTATCGCGATATTTTCGAAGTAGCGTAGGCTGCTTATACTGCCACGCTACTTGGATTCCTTGTTGGTAAAAGCGTAAATAGTTATGACCAACACAGGTAGATTCTAGCCAAGCCTCACCAGTGCGCAAAGCGGAAAGGGCCGTTGATTCATCGCCACAAATAAGTGCCTTGGTAGATACGAGCCAAGGACCAATAAAATTGTGTAGCTTATTGATATGAACAAGATCTAGAGCCGTGTCGATGTCCGAAAGGGCTTTCTCCTCTTTTCCCTGATACCAGTGCAATCTTGCACTGGACTCCAAAAGAAAAGCGACAAATCGATGAGCATTAAGCTGTTTTGAAAGTTGTAGAGCGGTCGAGATTTCGTTTTCAGCTTGCACCAAGACATTACGGTCGAGAAAGATCCATGCAGCCGTAAGCCTAGAAACAATTTCTGCTCGGCGGTTTGCCGTGAGATAGGCAAGATTCGAGGCATGCTGAGCCTGTTTTAGTGCTTCGTCAGATTGCAGTTGATAGATCATCACTGTTGCCAGCATGTAGCGATTGGCAGTTTCAATCGAAAGCAACTGATGCTCTTCACACAGTTGCAAACACTCGGTTAAGTGCTCGTATGAGCGAGCCATTTTTCCTTGTGCGTAGGCACAATCACCGAGGCCGCCAAGCGATTTTGCTTTCGCGCGAAAACAGTTTGCTCGTTGACTGTAATCTAATGCAAGTAAATGTTCTTTCTCACATTCGTCTAGCTGCCCAGTGGGGAACAGCATATTACCTCTCATCGAGTGAATTTCACACAAAGATTTATTTAACGTCAGCTTTTCGCACAGGGCTTGGGCTTGGTCTAAAATCGACATCGCTTGTACAAAGTTGTCGGTTAAACGGTAGGGGTTAATGAGGTCTAAATAGTATTGAACACGTTCAGAATCATTTTCTGTGTGATGAATCGCTTGCTCAAGAACCTCAATGCTCTCTTTGATGCGTCCCATCGAATACAGGCAGTTTCCTTTCATATTTAGTGCATACGCCATCTGTGCTTTAGGTGACTCTTTAATAGCGTATTCAATAAGAGTCAGTGCTTTTTCAAATTGATAATTGCTCAGGTAATGTTTGGCGGTCTGGTCAAGAACAGTAAATACACCTTCGCCCTTGGCATGATTGATATGGACTGCATATAAGAACCGATCTCGGTTCTCATACCATTTTGCGCAGGCCATGTGTATTTTTGAACACTGTGACTTGTCTATTTGACGGAAAACAGCATTACAAATCAAATCATGATGGAAAAGGTATTGATCGCCATTGAGTTTTACTAAGCCAGCGTCGACTAACTTATCTGGTACGTAGCCGGGAATTCGAGTGATTTCACGCAGTTGCTCCAGTTGAAAGTACTGCCCTAACACAGATGCAGTACAGAGTGCTTGGCGATCTTGGGCTGGAAGTTGAGCTAATTGTATCGAAACTAAATGTTCCAATGACTCCGGAACGTCTTTATCAAACTGAGAACAAAGTAGTGTTTGGCGTAAGTATAGAGGATGGCCTTTCGCAAGCTTTATACAGTCATTGATATGTTTATTCTGTTGGCATGTGATTGAGCAAGCTAACTCGTAAGACTCTTCAGATGATAACTCCCTAAGTTCGATTAGATTCACGTTGGCAAACCAAGATTGTTTGGAACTAAGTCGTTTTTGCTGCCTAAACGTCAGAAAGAGTAAAATATTGGTGTTTGTAATATAAGGTAGCAGTGTCTCAAGAAATGCCAACATTACCTCGTCGGCCCAATGGACATCTTCAACAATAATCAAATGCGGTTTGCTGGTCTGCCGTTGTTGAATTAAGAAAGGGATAGATTGCTCTATCGTTTGTTTCAGCGTTTGGAACTCCATTAAGTTCAGCAGCTGTTTTTCTGATTCGTTGAGTGTTACCCCCATTAACCAATAAAGGCAGAGATGGAAAGAAGAGGGAATTGATGACTCGACAGTCTGCTGACGAATAGAATCATCGGTATCTTCACGAGTAAATGAACAAATTGCCCGAGTGAATATATTTTGAGGGGACAAGAGATCAGCACTGCCATGATTCAGGATTTGAATCTCTGTGGTTAAACACGAAGAACGACTCAAAGACGAAATGACCTGGTTGAGTAGGCTGGTCTTTCCTATCCCTGCGGTACCAGTAATACAATACGTTTGGCCTGCTTCTTGTTTTTGCCATCGCTTGATTCCGCTATTCAATGTTTCTAGTTCAAGTTTACGCCCTACGAAACAGTCAGTATGGTTTTGGTGTAAGGATACAAAATGCCAGTTGTTGAAGTCTGGCTCTCCTGTTAGAAAAGGTTTTATTGGTCTGGCACAATTGGACGAGATAAAGCAAGGACAAGCAGCTATTTCTCCCCAAGGGATTTTAACTAGGATTTCATTGATTGGGGTTATCGCATTCGGATGTTCCGATAGCTCAGTGATTCGATGCATGTATTTCACATTGATAAAAGACCGAATCGAAGCCGAAAGAGCAACCTTTAATTGAAGGGCTAGTTGTCGAATTCGCTCAAAAATATATTCGTCCGATTCCTGTAAAGACCAAGTAAGAACAAACGTTCGGTTTTGTATTATGGGTGTAGTGTTTTGGCTGAGAAGTAAGGTTTGCAGAGCCTTTGCGGTCAAATCACACTTTGCTTCGATTGCAAAAATAAAAAAATATGGTGGTGATGAAGATACATTTGTAAATAATGGTTCTGAGGCCCGATCTATTAAAAGGTCCTCTACGGGGACAGAAAAGTATTCCGCGAGATTGGATGCGGTACGATACAGCACATTCGCCCCAGACTCTGCTCGCTTTATAGAAGCAATAGATACGACAAAACCCTGTTGAAAGCATTCTTCCGCCAGTTTTTCTTGGCTCAGTCCTAATTTCTTTCTCAGTTCTTTGAGTCGTAATACGTTGAGTGGAATTCTTCCATCCCTATTTGCCATATTTCACTCCGTTGTAACGTATAGCTTTTCCCAGTAAACCTGAATCGATTGGATATGTTGAGTGAATAAATTTATCTTATTTCACCACATATATAATACTAGTAGTTAAAATGTTATATACGAAAATGAAATGGGCATTTTAATCTTCAAACCACCTTAATTCATTGTTATATTAGTGGTGTTTTTTTATTAATAATTTTGATATTTATTTTTGTGAGTTCATGTTTTTCTTAATAAGTTTTTTGAAATATCTTTAAACTTATATCTTTTAAAAGATTGCACACCTTAAACTTATATTGGACTTCATTAAACTTTAAAAATTAAATTCTTTAATTTTAGAGATATAAATTGACAATCTTATTTTTAGTGTTTTTTTTGATCTCTATTCTGGCTAACTGATTTTTTCTAGTCTATAAATCAAATATCGGCAATTTCAAAATAACTGCCGAAAAAATTATTTTAATTTCAATATTATAAATAGTTGGCTTTATACTATGGATATTGGCTTTTTCTGCCTGTTAAAAGGCTTTCATATTACACCACATTTGAGTGCCGCGCTTACCTCTACTAAGGAGACTGCGTGGCTGCCATATGTCAAACGATCTTGCCATCTAGGGGATTGGCAAGCGCTTGCTTTAGAAGAATCACATCGAAAGGCCTATTACCCTAACTATTTACTACTCTCTGAATTTACAGGATTAGAACTGTTTTTATCTCAATTTTTCTGCCCAATTTTGTCAGTACGGTTTATGAAGTTAGAGCCGGGAGCTGAGATATTGTAACGCGGACCTCTGGCATATGTTTTTCTCAAGTACAGGTGTGTTACATCATTAACTACTGCTACAGCGGCAAGTGAGGTTCATGAATTATGCAAAAAGGCTCATCTATAGAATTCTACCAGCAACGTCCTCAATCTCGTGAGACGGTCGGTGTTGAAGAAGTGCAGCAACAAACTCAACAGTTTGGTTTTGCTGAACCCGAAATGGATGAGCTGCTTAAGTACTCATTACGGACTCAACTTGAGGCTATGCTCCAAAACCAACTCAGCACGGCTGAACGCCAACGGCAACTGAAAGAGAGTTTCGCTGCGGCAGTTGAGCTCGTATTGAAGGAGACGAAAGTTGAGCACCGAACACTGGTGCAAGCCTTTCAGAGCATGTATGGCAACGCTTGCCAATCTCTTTCTCTGGCTAAACTCACTCAAGAGGAACTGACCCGACAGTACATTTCCACGTCTGGGCTGGTGATGTCCCCACTTAACTGTAAACACACCATCAAAGATGTGTACCGAATTAAAGGCTTTGCGTGTGGTATAAACAAAGCTATCCAACATATGCTTGCCAACAAGTCACAGGTTAAAGTGCTTTATCCAGCTTGCGGCCCCTTTGCACCATTGCTGCTGCCTTTACTTGCTCACTACAAACAAAGTGATCGAATTAGCGCAGAGCAGCTTCAGGTGACACTAGTAGATATTCACCCCGGAGCCATTAAAGCACTCAATCAATTGATCGCGGATCTCGATATCGCAGACTACATTGAAGCCTTAGTGGAAGAAGATGCTACCCAATTTTCGCCAACTCAAACGTTTGATCTCCTGATACTTGAAGCGATGCAGCATGGCTTTAGTCGGGAAGGGTTCCTCAGCATCGCGAAACATTTGGTTCAATATTTACATATTCAAGGCGAAATGATCCCCAATCAGGTATCTGTGCGCGCCATGATGGTCATCGGGGAGACGGAATTTAATCAACAATGGGAAAAAGCAGAGTATGCACATTCCAACCATTGCCAGCCGGAAGCGATCGATGATCGAATTGATCTGGGAGAAATTCTTAACGTCAATAAAGCCATGTTGCTCAGAAGCGAGATTTTTGAGCTAGATGGTGGAATAAAAATGCTGCAAGGCAACACCATTGAGCTGCCGAAAGATGTGCCAGATATGGCAAAACGTATCCTCGCCATTTACAGCCATATCGATACTTACGGAGATGCGATGGTCGGACAATACGACTCTGGTATTACCCATCCTAAACCCGACATGACTTTTTATGTGGATGCCAAGCCCAAAGCTGTTGAACACCATTACTTTGAAGCGAAGGGAGGGGATAAGGTCAGTTTCTATTATCAGTTAACCGGATTGCCAGGTTTTGTCGCCACCCATGGATGATTTCGATATGCAGCAAAAATACGTCGTTTTTACAGGAAGTTGTTACGCCTTGCCCATCATTCAGTTGTTGGCACAACAGCATAAATTGGCGGGCGTGGTAGTACCGGAAGGAGAACTAAATCCTGACTTACAGCAGCTACAGAGCTATCTGAGCGCTCAATCGATTCATATTGCTCAGTATACCGCCAATGACAGCAGTGCTTTGATAGCGCAACTCGATGTTTGGCGAGTCACGGATGGCGTTATCTATTTGTTCAGGCACATAGTTCATTCCTCGCTGTGTCAGTTTTTCAACGGAAACTTGTACAACATTCATCCGGGAAAGCTGCCCGAGTATCGAGGCCCGATGCCTCTCTATTGGCAATTAAGAGAGGGTTTAGACACCTTTAGCCTCACCCTGCATCGTCTTGAGGCATCGGCTGATTCCGGCGCTATAGGAATGGAGTTAGAGGTACCATTTCACCCGTTTGAGACCTTAACCAGTGCTCAGCAAAAAGCGTCACAAATGACGGCTAAGCTGATGTATGACTTCCTCATCGCGCAACAAAAGCAAGGGCTGGTTTGGCGTGAACAAGTATCAAACCCCAACGAAGTGGCACGAGCAGTAAACCAACATGATCTGCACCTTCGTTGGAACGTGCAAACGAGTCGCGAAATCGTCAACTTAGTGCGAGCAGGCAATCATGACTTCGGTGGTGCGATGTTGAGCTTGCCAAGTGGTGTCGCCAATGTTTTGCAAGCAAGCGCAATGGAGACTTCTTTAGTCGGTGTTGAGGCGGGGAGAATTCTCGAGATCAGCCCACAACATGGGTTACAAGTGAAAACGTTAGATAGCGCCATATCAATAGATGTTATTGCTACACCGCAAGGCGTGTTTTCGGGTTATCGCTATGCGCAAATGGCTGGGCTAGATGCTGGGATGTCATTGCTCCAGCACGCTTCTGCTTGTGAGTAAATAAATATCTCAATACGGCTCTTTGCGGCAGTGATGAAGCCCGTAACGGTATTTAGTAATGCGAGATTGGAAAATTTTAACCAACCACACCAATTTCGTTATGGGCTGGTTTTAACTTAAGTGTATACGTTGAAAGGAAGAACAGTATGGCTACAGAACCGTATCTTGGGACACTAACCGCATTTGGTGGCAATTTTGCAATTAGAAATTGGGCAATGTGCTCGGGGCAAATGCAGGCAATTGAAGATAATCCAGCGCTCTTCTCTCTAGTTAGCACTCTATACGGAGGTGACGCCCGAACTACCTTTGGTTTACCTGATTTGCGTGGCCGCAGTCCAGTTGGTGTAGGCACACGACCTGGGGGGATGGATTATCATCAGGGAGAAAGATTGGGTACTGAACTGGTAACTATTGATATAACTCAAATGCCAGCACACTTACATACGGCAATTTTTACCCCTCTTGGCACTTCTGCACCTGTAACAGGCAGGATGCAGGTTGCTACCAATGCTGCAAATACACAGGTACCCGATAGTAATTCGTATATAGCGCAAAACTCTACCCCCGGGTTCTATAAACCGACGTTTCAGCAACCAGATTTGACCGAGATCGAAGGCTTAAGTGTGTCTGGTGGTGGCTCGGGCGGAGGTACTGTAACTGTGACTGAAACAGGCGGTTCAATGCCACTTAATATTTTGAGCCCGGTATTGCCGATTAATTGGTTAATTGCCACTGCGGGAGTATACCCACCACGCAGCTAATCAACCAAGAAAGAATTGGCTGAAACTTTCGCTAATCCTTTCCTATAAAAAAATTAAACATTTAAGTTGATTATGATAACCCGGCTATGTTGATAAGGCCGTCATCTTCAGGAGAGGAAAATGAGATTACGTCGTCAGGTAGCGATCGCAATTACAACAGCATGGGTGTCCTCAGCGTTTTTTTCCGGTGAAGCCTGGGCTGCACAGCAAACGATTAACTACTCTAATGGTTCAGGTTCCAGTTTTAGTGAGGTGGAGACAGGCGTCACTGGGGGTATGCCCTCGGTCACTCTTACCAATGCAGGTGCTGTGTCTATGGTATTAGATGCCGGCAATAGCACTGATAGCACTCCGTTTACTGGCCTAAATGACCTCGGGTTTGTAGCTGGTGTTTTTTTCTCAAATACCATGATTAATGAGTTCAACAATCGTGGCTTCCGCTTTTTTGAGAGATCAAGTACTAACTTCAGTTTCGACGAAATTACCTTTATGCAGGGGTCGGCCCGAGACTCAGATAAAACGTATCAACTTGTGTTAACTGGCTTCTCTAATAATACTCAAACAGTGACCGAAACTGTCACCTTGCCAAAAGGTGGTGAAGCAAACTCAGGGTTACAGGATTTGTTTACCCTGACCCGTGGTACAGACTTTACTGATTCTGCATGGCAGGACGTTGATACAGTGACTATGGCGTTTACCCGAAGTCCGGGTGCTGACTCTCGTTATCTTATCAGAAGTATCAAGATTGATGACGCTGCGGTTTCAGACTCTACCGCGCCTACTTTTGTCAGTGCGAGCTCAACCCCCACTGATGATGCAACCAATGTTTCTGTTAGCAACAACATCGAGATTGCCTTCGATGAAAATATTCAGCTGAAGAGCGGCAATATTACCATTCGTAATGTTACCGACAGTCGCGACTTTGAAGTATTTAATGTTGCCACCGAAAGCGATGGCACAACAACATCACCAGGCGCTGGTCGCATCAGTGTTACCAACAATAAAGTTTACTTAAACCCAACCAGTGATCTGGCAGGGAACCGGACCTACGCCATTCATATTGAATCCAGTGCCGTGGCTGACAGCGCAAATAATAGCTTCGCTGGGATCAGCGATGATGCCACATTTAACTTTACGACAGTCGATACCACGCCAAATGCGCCATCTACACCCGATTTAGATGCTAGTTCGGATACCGGGCCATTAAATACTGATAATATTACCAGTGACACTACACCAACGTTTAGTGGGACTTCTGAGAGTGGATCGATCGTTACTTTATACAGTGATCAAGTCGGTGGAGGTGCAACGGTTATTGGCACAGGCACTGCTACTGGAGGAAACTGGCAGATAACAACCAATGAGTTGGCGTCTGGTATTACACATGCAATAAGTGCTAAAGCGTCTGATAGCGATGATAATGTTAGCTCGGCATCCAACGCGTTAAGTGTCACCATTGATACAATAGCACCATCCGTAGTGAGCATTACCACGCCGATTGAGGCTGACAGTATCGTCAACGCTGCAGAAGACAACGATGTGTTGATCGCTGGCTCCGGCGCGGAAGCAGGCAACAGCGTGACCGTGACTATCACAGACAATAACAGCTCTGTCAGTCGTACGGTGACGGCCGACAACTCAGGCAACTGGACGCTGAGCGGCAGCGAGCTGGATGTCAGTGGCTTGAACAATGGTACCCTGACGGTGTCTGCAACCCAAGCTGATATAGCTGGTAATATCTCCACCGCAGCCACACAGAGCATTACCCTGGACAATGCAGCCCCATCAGCAGTGACCATCACCACGCCGATTGAAACTGATGGGATCGTCAATGCAGCGGAAGATAACGATGTGTTGATCGCTGGTTCCGGCGCGGAAGCAGGCAACAGCGTGACCGTGACCATCACGGACAATAACAGCGCTGTCAGTCGTACGGTGACGGCCAACAACTCAGGCAACTGGACGTTGAGCGGCAGTGAGCTTGATGTAAGTGCGTTTAACAACGGCACCCTGACTGTGTCTGCAGCCCAAGCAGATATAGCAGGTAATACTTCTACCGCAGCCACCCAGAGTATTACTCTGGATAATGCAGACCCATCTGCTGTAATCATCAATACGCCGATTGAAACTGATGGGATCGTCAATGCGGCAGAAGACAACGACGTACTGATCGCTGGCTTCAGTGCGGAAGCAGGCAATAGCGTGACCGTGACTATCACGGACAATAACAGCTCTGTCAGCCGTACGGTGACGGCCGACAACTCAGGCAACTGGACGTTGAGCGGCAGTGAGCTTGATGTCAGTGGCCTGAACAACGGCACACTCATAGTTGTTGTGACGCAATCGGATACGGCGGGTAATACCTCCAGAGTGACCACCCAGAGCATTACCTTAGATAACGCCGCACCATCAGCTGTGACCATCACTACACCGATTGAAACCGATGGTATTGTCAATGCAGTGGAAGATAACGATGTGTTGATTGCTGGCTCCGGCGCGGAAGCAGGCAACAGCGTGACCGTGACTATCACGGACAATAACAGCTCTGTCAGTCGTACGGTGACGGCCGACAACTCAGGCAACTGGACGTTGAGCGGCAGCGAGCTGGATATCAGTGGCCTGAGCAATGGCACCCTGACTGTGTCTGCAACCCAAGCTGATATAGCAGGTAATACTTCCACCGCAGCCACCCAGAGCATTACCCTAGACAATGCTGCTCCATCTGTTGTGATCATCACTACGCCGATTGAAACTGATGGCATCGTCAATGCGGCAGAAGACAATGATGTGCTGATTGCTGGCTCTGGCGCGGAGGCTGGCAATAGTGTGACCGTGACCATCACGGACAATAACAACTCAGTCAGTCGTACGGTGACGGCCGACAATACCGGGGCTTGGACGACTATTGGCAGTGAGTTTGATGTAAGTGCGTTTAACAACGGCACCCTGACGGTCGCGGCGAGCCAGAGCGATGCGGCGGGCAACACCTCCAGTGTAGATAGCACAACAATTACGTTAGATAACGTGAGACCAACTGTTTCTTTGAGCAGCTCAGACCTTGATTTGATCTCTGGCGAAACGGCGAGTATCACGTTCACCTTAAGTGAGTCCTCAAGTGACTTTACTGAGTCAGATGTCACCGTCACTGGCGGCAGTTTGTCTAACTTTGCGGGCAGCGGTGACAATTACACGGCCACCTTTACGCCGGATAGAGACAGTACAAGTACAGCGACGATTAACGTGGCGGCAGATTTCTTTACCGATGCTGCCGGGAATAGCAACACTGCTGCGCCTCAACTGTCTATAACCGTTGATAGTTTAGTGCCGAGTGTGACTATCTCCAGTGATAAATTGGCGCTGAAAGCGGACGAAACGGCGACCATTACCTTTACCTTAAGTGAAGCGTCGAGCGATTTTACCGAGGCGGATATCACGGTTAGTGGCGGTACTTTGTCTGGTTTTGCTGGCAGTGGTAGCAGCTACACTGCGACCTTTACACCAACGGAAGAGAGTACGACGAGCGGTACTATTGAAGTTGCCACAGGCACATTTACCGATGCCTCTGGTAACACCAATAGTGCAGCTACACCACTTTCCATCAGCGTCGATACTGTGCTTCCAACCGTTAGTATCACTAGCTCCAGCGCTGCGTTGAAAGCGGGTGAAACGGCAACACTCACGTTTACCTTGAGTGAAGCCGCAACTGATTTTTCCGAAGCCGATGTGACCGTGGCTGGAGGAACTCTTTCTAACTTTGCGGGCAGTAGCGCCAGTTATACGGCTACCTTTACACCTGCAGAAGAAAGCACTGAGGATGCAACTATTGATGTTGCAGCCGAGAAATTTAGCGACGCAGCTGGCAACCTCAATACAGCAGCGACTCAGTTGTTGATCTCAGTGGATACGGGGATCCCGACTGGACATAGCATCAGCATTGATCAGGAGAGCATTAACAAAACCAACGAACAGGCGATGAGCTTTACCTTCGCAGCAGCTGAAGTGAACGCGATGTTCACTTATAGCGTGACCGACGGTACCACGACCATTGACGGCGCTAGTCAAACAATTTCTTCGGAGACCATGCAAGTAACGGGCATTGACGTCACTATTTTGCAAGAGGGGACGTTGACAGTAAGCGTGGTGGTAACCGATGCCGCAGGCAACGCATCTGATGCAGTGACGGATACTGTGACCAAACGCTACGATGTCGCGCCAACGGTAGTTGATGATAGCTTCTCGACTGAGGAAGATACGGCGAAACAATTTAATCTGTTAGCCAACGATTCCGATGTTAATGATGACATGGTCGCTTCTTCTACAACGATTAAAACGCAACCAATTAAAGGTCAGGTGTCGATCAGCAACGGCGTTGTTACCTATACGCCAAATAATAATGAGACAGGCACAGATAGCTTTACCTATACCGTGAAAGATGCCCTGCTGCAGGAGTCGCAAGAGGCGACAGTGACCGTCACTATCATGGCTATAAATGATGCGCCAGTCGCTAAAGCGCTGACCATCAACACCGACGAAGATACCGCAAGCGCAGCAGTCAGCGCGCGTAGTCAAGCGGAGGATGTTGAAGATGGCATCCCAACGGGTGATTTATCGTTAGTTAGTTTGCCTCAAAAAGGACAAGTAGCCATTGATCAAACTGTAGGCACTTTTGTATATACGCCGAATCCGAATGAAAATGGTAGCGATAGCTTTACTTACACGATCGCAGACAGTGAAGGCGGCGTTTCTCTTGCGGCCACGGTCAGCGTCAATATCGGTTCCGTCAATGACTCACCAGTAGCGGAGGAAGACAGTTTTACTTTTGATGAAGATATCACATCGACACTCGATATTTTAAGTAACGACAGTGATATTGAAGATGGGTCATTCACCCCGAGTAGTATTACCCTGCAAGATCTTGGTCAAGGAGAGGGGGTATACAGTTTTGCCACGGTGAGTGTCAATGTCGATGGGACCTTAAAGATTGTGCCAACAGCGAACGTTAATGGTCAACATAGCTTTACCTACATGCTAACCGATAGTGGTCAAGCAGTCTCAGTGCCTGCAACCGTCACGCTCAATATTACGCCAGTGAATGATGCCCCCGTTGCTGTTGATAACAGTGCACAACTACTAGAGGGAGGCTCCTTCGAGGTCAATGTATTAGGCAATGATAGTGATGCCGATGTTGGAGACAGTTTTGAACTCACTAGTGTCACAGTCGTCGATACGCCAGCACATGGCAGTGTGAACGTGACGGCGTCAGGAGCGATTGTTTACAACCCCAATGAGAACTACTTCGGTGAAGATAGCTTCACCTATACGGTGGCAGACTTAGCAGGTGCTGTATCTAACGCCGCAACAGTGACCATGACAGTAACACCAGTCAACGACGCACCAATGGCGCAAGCACAGTCACAAACGCTTGATGAAGACAATAGTTTGGTGATCACGCTGGTTGGTTCAGATATTGATAACGATGATGACACTCTGCAGTATCTTATCACTGAGCAAGTCAGTCATGGCGTGCTAGAGCAGTTGACCAATAATAGTTGGCGCTATACACCAGAAGCGGACTTCAATGGCTCCGACTTCTTCTTGTTCAAGGTCAACGACGGTGATCTCGACTCGACAGAGGTTCGTGTCGATTTGACGGTTAATGCAGTCAACGATACACCAACCGCGACCGATATCAGTGCTACGGGAGAGGAAGAAATACCGCTGACCATTACTTTAAATGGTAACGATGCAGAAGGCTCATCTTTGAGCTATCAAATTGTAAAATCGCCAGTCAACGGTAATGTTACCGTCACAGGCAATCACGCGGTTTATACGGGTAACAGTAACTTCTTTGGTCAGGACAGTTTCACTTACAGCGTAAGTGACGGAGAACTTACCTCTGGAGTGGCGTTAGTGACCATCACGGTGAATAACGTTAATGACGCGCCAGTGATTACGGGTACCCCATCGGCGCAAGTTGATGAAGATAGTGTGTATCAGTTTGTGCCCGCGGCATTGGACAATGACCCAGCGGATACTCTGACCTACTTGATAGCTAACAAGCCACCTTGGGCTACATTTGACAAGACAACAGGAGCGCTTTCTGGCACGCCAAGTAACCGTTATGTGGGGACTTATCCAGGTATCGTGATTAGCGTATCCGATGGCACTATTTCTTCCTCATTGTCAGCGTTTTCGATTACTGTGAATAACGTTAACGATGCACCCGTTATCTCTGGTTCACCAGCAACACAAGTGAATGAAGACAGCACCTATCTGTTCACGCCACAAGTGTCAGATGTTGACAGCCAAGCCTTCACCTTCAGTATCGTGAACAAGCCATCTTGGGCTAGCTTTGATGCATCAACAGGCACGCTTAGTGGTACACCAGATAATGGTGATGTTGGCAAATATCAGGGCATTGTTATCTCGGTTTCTGATGGTCTCACGACCACAATGCTCAATAGATTCAGTATTGTGGTTAACAATGTCAATGACGCGCCAGTGATCAGTGGCACTCCTGCTCTTACCGTCAACGAAGGCAATACGTACCGCTTTGCGCTGCAGGCATCGGATGTTGATAGTAGTAGCTTGAGCTTTTCAATCCGCAATAAACCATCATGGGCAACCTTTGATAGAGCAACTGGGTTGCTAAGTGGTACGCCGGAAAATGAGCATGTTGGCAGCACCAATAATATTGTTATTAGTGTCTCAGACGGTGAGCTAAGCACATCTTTAGCAGCGTTTAGCATCACGGTAATCAACGTTAATGATGAGCCAGTGGCGGTTAATGATACCTATGTCTTTACCGAGAGTAACGATGGTAGCTACTTATTGGATGTACTCAGCAACGACAGCGATGTTGATCTAGATACATTACAACTGGAATGGGTTAAACCTACATCTGGAACGGCAACGATTGTGGGCAGTCAAATCCAATTGGTAACGACCTCAATTGGTACAGTGGCAGTGCAATACAGTGTGAAAGATGGTAACGGTGGAAAGGCCACCGCGAAAGCAATCGTGACAATTAAAAGTGCGCAATTGGACGCACCAACAATAGTCGCACCTTCAGATATCGAAGTGAACGCAACTTCGCTCTTTACTAAAGTTGCATTAGGCTCTGCTGTGGCACGAGATAGTACAGGCAAGCTATTACCTGTTTCATTGGTCGACAGCACGACCTTTTTCCGACCTGGAACTAATACGGTCTATTGGCGCACTCAAGACTCTGATGGAAACGTCGCTGAGGCTAGTCAAACGGTAACAGTGTATCCACTGATAAGTATCTCCAAAGATGCGCAAACCACGGAAGGCACCAACCATAGCGTATCGATACACCTTAACGGTCCTTCGCCGAGCTACCCAGTAATCATACCTTATTCGGTTTCAGGAAGCGCGGACAGTGATGACCACACGCTCACCTCTGGTGAAGTGGTGATACCTAGTGGTACCGAAGGCAAACTTTCGTTCGAACTACTTAATGATGGACAAAATGAAGGCGTTGAAACCTTAGTGATTGATCTGGACAGCACCCTTAATCTAGGTAGTAAGCGTCGTTACACCTTGACAATCTTTGAAGAGAATGTGGCTCCGAAGGTCACGGTAAGTGTATCTCAGGTGGGGGAGCAGCGGAGCCAAATTGAAAATGGTGTTGAACCGGTCACAATCACGAGCAGTGTTAGTGATGCAAATATGTCCGATATACACAGTTTCAGATGGAGTAGTGATAGCGATGTACTTAACCAAGCGATTGCGGGGCAGATGTACAGCGAAACATTGACTTTCTCTCCGCAATTACTGAGTTCAGCGATTTACAATTTGCAATTGACAGTTACTGACAATGGCACTCCACCATTATCAGTGACACGGAATGTCTATTTAGAAGTGGTACAAACATTGGCGGAGCTCGGGAGTGAAGACAGTGATGGCGACTTAATCCCGGATGATCAAGAAGGTCATAATGATAGTGATGGTGATGGTATCCCTGATTATCTTGATGCAATTTCTGACTGTAACGTAATTCAACAGGTTGTGTCAGAAAAAGATCGCTTCCTCATTGAGGGGCAGCCTGGTGTCTGTTTACGCAAAGGAATAACCATTCTGACTAACACAACAGGAGGAGCTTTATTGCTGGATGAGGAGCTTCCTAAAGATATCAATATGAAGAGCATAGGGGGAATCTTTGATTTTGTAGTAACTAATTTGCCGCTTCCCGGTCAAAGCTATCAATTAGTTATGCCTCAGCGTTTACCTGTTCCAGCAAATGCAGTGTACCGAAAGTATAATGCTGAACAGGGGTGGGTAGACTTTATTGAGGATGCTCAAAACACGGTTTCTTCTAGTGCTGGCGAGGCTGGTTATTGTCCGCCACCAGGGCACAGTTCATGGTCACAGGGTCTGACTGAAGGTGACTGGTGTGTACAACTTACCATTGAAGACGGTGGTCCGAACGATGATGACGGATTGGCTAATGGCAGTGTCGTTGACCCTGGCGTCGTTGCCGCTCGTGTAAGCAATAATACACTCCCTCAAGCGATTGACGACAATGCGTTTGTTAGTCTCAATGGTACGGTGACGATCGATGTATTGAGCAATGATGCTGATGCTGATGGTGATGGGCTGAAGGTAAGTCGCGCTTCTGTAGATATTGGTAGTGTTAGTGTTAGTGTGGTTGATAACAAACTAAGTTATGTCACTCAACCACAGTACTACGGGGAGGCTTTGATCACTTATAGCGTAACGGATGGTAATGGTGGAACGGGATCGGCGAAGGTGACGGTAAATGTGGTAAACAGTCAGAATCCGAATGCGGTGGACGATAATATTACCACCGATGATCGTACCCCTGTCACGGTTTATGTCCTTGCTAACGATACCGATCCGGATAACGACACATTGAAGTTGGTTTCAGTCCAAGCGCAGTATGGGCAGGCGGTCATGAATGCAGATCAGAGCGTGACCTATACCCCTACCTCAGGGTTTGAAGGCAATGATGTGTTGACATATATCATTCAGGATAGCCAAGGCCTGCAAGACGCGGGGAAAGTTATAGTGACCGTTAAGTTGGTAAGAGATGTAAAGGTTGAAAATACTTCAGCAGGATCATTGGGTGGCATGGTGTTGATGCTTTTGATTTTGTTAGGAGCCATGCAACGTTATGGAAGAAACAGTGCTCTAGCACTAATTGCTGTGTTTAGTTTTAGTAGTCAAGCGGGCTGGTATGTTGATGTTCAAATGGGGTCAAGCCATGCAGATGAGCGTGATGCTGTTGAAGGTGATAACGTAATCTCTACTGACAACACCGGGTTCTATCGCTCTGTCGGGTTGGGATATACTTTTTCTGATCAATGGTCTGGAACTATTCGTTATATTGATATGGGTGAAGGTAGTGCTACATTGCGTAGTGCTACTACTTCACCAGAAGACTATCACGCCAATGTCGCATCTATAGCCCCACTCCTTGTTAAGGGCATGGGCTTCGACATCGGTTATAAGTTCTGGCAATACAATTCATGGTCCGCAAAACTAAGTTTGGGGGGCTTGTTCTGGGATACCGATATTGAAAGTACGTATCAAGGCAGCAAGATAACGACGGAAGTGGATGGTTTTGATGGATATATTGGTGCAGAAGTTGGCTACAACCTCTCAGATAATTGGGAGATCGGTATCCAAGGCGCTCGTTATTTTTTACATGAAAATGATGTTGATATAATTGCGGTACAACTTCGTTATTTTTTTGAGCCGTTAACAGCGTATTAACCTAGGGTTTGGTATTTTTCGATAATTTGTATCCTAAGCGATCATGAAGCGATATGGTAAATTACTGGAGATTAATGTCGTGATTGTGATCTTTATTATATAGGTCAATACTCTATAACAAATCCTTAATTACCTTGAAGTCTTTTCTTCTTTAACATCTAGCGAAAGATAGTGTTTTGATAGAGTGTTAAGCAGAACTTACTGTTCGATATTAGAAAAATAAGGTTCATTGAATGCTCGATGTGAACTTAAAAGAAGATGATTTACGCAATAGGGTTGCTGGTGGCGCTGAAAGTGTCAGCGTGATACGTCGCTTTACTTGAACCTAGTGCGTCTACAGTCGAAGAAATATAGTGTTGGGGCTGAAGCCAAACCAAGCGGGTTAGAGCGACACAATTCGTAGTGAACTCTTATTTGGTTGAAAAGCGTTCCAAGTTCGCAGTTGCCCCTGACTCTGCTGGTGATAACAAGACGATAAATTGATACCGAGCAAAACGATAATTTTATATCTGCTTTAATCCAATACTGATTGAATAATATCAAATGCTGTTTCTATTTTTTGGATAGGGATAATGCCAAACCCAAATAAGAGGGCATTAGAATGATTGTTGATAGAAAAATGCGATGATGGATAAACCGCTACATTTGATGAAGCCAGTTTATTCATCATTTGTGTCGCGCATCCCGATACTTCAGCTGCTATATGCAATCCACCTTGGCTTGGAATACGTTGTAAGCAATCTACGTTGTCAATTAATTGAGTGAGTTTATGGTACCTTTCGCTATAGATTTTATTCATATTGAGTAAATGGTGAGAGAAATGACCGTCACGCATGAATTCGTCAAGTAGGATTTGAGACACTACAGATGTACTTCTTCCCAAGTGCCACAACATATTTGAAATTGGCTCCATTAAAGACTTTGGTGGAATCATATAGCCAATGCGTATGCCGGGAAATAGTATTTTAGAGAAACTGCCTACCATAATGACGCAGTCATTTTTATTTTCAGCCCTAAACCACCTACTTCAGTAGGTGGTTATCATCCGTTTCGGCTTTGCCTGTAAAACTACTCATGCTAA
>NZ_JAWOUS010000017.1:40900-123440 GCF_033339495.1 Vibrio sp. 2134-1 | reverse complement strand
TGGTGCCGACTACCGGAATCGAACTGGTGACCTACTGATTACAAGTCAGTTGCTCTACCTACTGAGCTAAGTCGGCACACTTTATTCTTTGTGCTTTTGTCCGTGTTATAACATTTCGTTAAGACACCAACAAATCAAATTGTGGTGCCCGGAGGCGGAATCGAACCACCGACACGAGGATTTTCAATCCTCTGCTCTACCGACTGAGCTATCCGGGCAACGGAGCGCTATTAAACGGATTTTCCCGCGTTGCGTCAACCACTTTTTTTAAATAATTTCAAAAAAGTGGTTGTTCGAACGCTTTTTATTCAACTGTCACTACAAAGTTTGCTTCGAGTTAAATTCCTTTTTGAAATTTGTAACTTTTTCTAGGTAGCGACGCGCTTCTGCGTTCGGGTGTTTCTTGGTTAACGCCCAATAAACTTGGTTGGGTTGCAATGAATTAAGATCTTGCATTGCGCGTTTGCGATCACTGCGATGAAATGTGTTTAAAACTCCTCCAGTACCGCCATTGTAAGCTGAAATCATGCTGTACTCGAGAGAGGTAGGGTGGCGGACTTCTCTTAAATAACGATTTTTTAAGATATAGAAATACGCAGTACCGGTATCTATGTTGTTTTCTGGATTAAACAAATATTCAGGGCTTGGTTGGCCCGAGCGCTTTTTCACGAGTTTGAACACATCTCGTCCCGCTGTTTTAGGTACAACTTGCATTAGGCCATACGCATTTGCCCAACTTACCGCGTATGGGTTGAAGCTGCTCTCGGTTTTAATAATGGCGTATATCAAGTCTTCTGGAATGTCGTATTTCTTGGAAGCTCGACGCACGATATCGGCGTATTGGTAGCTGCGAGTTGAAAAGTGGTCTTCAACCATGGGAATTTCGACGTAATACGCTTTCTTGAAATCTACATTTTTGGTTTTTATTTTATTTGCGATGAGGTATTCCGCAAATCGGTTTGCCCGCCAAGACCATTGAATTGGCTTATTGTCTTGGTCGACAACTTGTTTATACAGGAATGGTTGCCCCTCTAACGTGATACCTTTAGAGGAGAATAAGTCGACGTGCGCGGGATCGTCTGGTGTTAATAAGGTGGTGACAATCGCGTCTTTTAGGTGTTTTTGGGGCTCGGTCGGTGATACGGTCTCTATCGTGATCACGCCTTTGCGAAAGTCGACCTCGGCGCGGCTAAGGTAGTTATCGATGTACTTAACGTAATTACTCTTGCCAGCGTACTTGATTTCTTTTTTACCCCAGCGCTTTTGAATATTGCCTGAAAAGCTATTGATTAAGGCATCTAGCGCCGCAGTATCTTTTTCAAATTGTCCTGGTAGCTCAGCTAAGTTATTGGCAAAACGGTTTGTTGGCTCGTAGTTGACGTCATAAATCTTTTCGACGAATTCACGGCTACAGCCTGCCATTAAAAGTGCGGCAGCAATAAAGACAATTTTTTTCATAAGTATCAGAGTTATTGAAGGTAATAGAAAAATGACACCACAAATGGTTGTGATGTCATTGTTTAACTCAAGCGACTTTATTCGCTCGGAGGTGTGTAACCTTCGATATGAACGTCTTTTCCTTCAAAGAGGAAATTTACCATTTCTGTTTCGATCAGTTTGCGGTGTTCTGGATCCATCATGTTGAGTTTCTTCTCGTTGATCAACATGGTTTGTTTGTGTTGCCACTGAGCCCACGCTTCTTTCGAGATGTTGTCGAAAATGCGTTTACCTAGTTCACCAGGGTAAAGTTGAAAGTCTAGACCTTCGCCTTCTTTCTTTAGTCGAGCACAAAATACAGTGCGGCTCATAATGACTCCTTGTATTCAATTAACGAAGTTCGTGGGGTAGCGTTTCCAGCAATAGTTTTACTGGCGCGGCTAAACCGACTTCTTCAGGTTTAGATAAGTTATACCAAAGACCTTTGTTGCCTTCCATTATCACGTCCGGTTGCTTTGATAAATCAAACAAAATTGGCGTGATATCTAGGTGGTAATGGCTGAATGTATGACGAAAGGTAATCAGTGTTTGCTTCTGTTTGATATTGCAGGCTTGAATGCCGCGTTGATCCAGTAGCAATTCAATGTCGCTTTCTGCATCCACATGTTCGGTTTGTGGGAAGCAGAATAAGCCACCCCAAATGCCTGTTTGTGGTCTTTGCTCCAACCACACCTCATGACCATTTTCGGTGTTGTGGTGAAGCATCACGAAACGAGTTTGCTTGATTGGCTTATCTTTCTTCGGTTTTTTGCCCGGGTAGTCGAGCACATTACCTTGTTGCTTTGCCACACACAGATCAGCAACAGGGCAGAGGCTACATTTGGGTTTGCTGCGAGTGCAGACCATTGCGCCCATGTCCATCATTGCCTGGTTATACTTATCTACATCCGTTTGTGGGGTATGCGTTTCGGCAATTTCCCACAGCTGGTTTTCAACCTTTTTTTGTCCTGGCCATCCTTCGACTGCGAAACAGCGGGATAGGGTGCGCTTCACGTTACCATCAAGAATCGCGTGTGGTTGTTTATACACAGACGATAAAATGGCGGCAGCAGTAGAGCGACCAATCCCCGGTAGGGCGTTCATTTTCTCTATATCAAGAGGAAACTCACCATTGTATGTAGAGGCGACCTCTTGTGCTGCTTTGTGAAGGTTACGGGCTCGGGCGTAATACCCTAAGCCAGTCCAAAGGTGTAGGACTTCATCTTGCTCAGCATTGGCAAGATCGATCACGGTTGGAAAGCGCTCCAAAAAACGTTGGTAATACGGAATAACCGTAGTGACCTGAGTTTGCTGAAGCATAATTTCAGACAACCAGACACTGTATGCGGTCTTATTTTGTTGCCACGGAAGATCTTTTCTTCCATATGCGTCATACCATTCTAGGATGGCACTGGCGAAAGGTGTCACGACTTGCTCTGTATTCTATTATTGGTTAGGTGCAAAATTGCACCACATAATGGGCAAGAAGTACAACGGATAAACAGTAGGGATATAAAGAGGTGTGTCGTTGCTTTTGGGTTGCCATAGACCAAGAGCTCAACAAATACTTGCACCTAAGTAAATTCTTTGGATAATCCCCGCTTTGATTAATCAATGTGCAGGCAAAATCAATGAGTGAAGTAACCACTAACGAATACAACGAAGACGGAAAGCTGATCCGCAAAATCCGCAGCTTTGTACGCCGTGAAGGGCGTTTGACTAAAGGTCAAGAGAGCGCGATGAATGAATGCTGGCCTACGATGGGTATTGACTTCAAAGCTGAACTTCTCGATTGGAAAGAGGTGTTTGGCAACGATAACCCAGTAGTGCTTGAGATCGGTTTTGGTATGGGTGCTTCATTGGTTGAAATGGCAAAGAACGCGCCAGAGAAAAACTTCATCGGTATCGAAGTTCATAGCCCAGGCGTTGGTGCTTGTCTTGCCGATGCTCGCGAAGCGGGAATTACTAACCTGCGTGTAATGTGTCACGATGCGGTAGAAGTATTCGAACACATGATCCCAAATGGCAGCTTATCGACACTGCAATTGTTCTTCCCAGACCCTTGGCATAAGAAGCGTCACCACAAGCGTCGTATTGTTCAATTAGGTTTTGCGGAAATGGTGCGTGAGAAGCTTATCCCTAATGAAGGTATTTTCCACATGGCGACCGACTGGGAAAACTACGCAGAGCACATGATTGAAGTGATGAACCAAGCGCCAGGTTTCGAAAACATTGCTAAAGATGGTGATTTCGTTCCTCGTCCAGACGATCGCCCGCTAACGAAGTTTGAAGCTCGTGGTCACCGTCTTGGTCACGGTGTTTGGGATATCAAATATAAGCGTATTGCGTAACCAGAGGAGTTCATGGGATGTACCATTACGCGATATTAGCGAATCCGGGTCATAACCGAATTTACTTTGATAGCGCAATGACCATTGCCTGTTCTGAACTAAAAGCAATTTTAGCTTCACAAGGCGTGGATGTGACAGAAATTGGTAGTAAAGACGTTGGCTTACCTGCTGCGTTGGTGTTTTCTTGTCAGGAAGCGCTAACCGATGAGCAGGCGCGAAGAATCGCAGCCTCTTCGATTTACTATGCGCTATTTGAAGTGCGCGAAGATGGTTTACTTCGACCAGTTCAAGCGCCCGTATTTAACACTTTCCCGGAAAGCATGAGCCAGATTTTGCGCTACACCGGGAAAACAAATGAGCAGTTTACCCGTTTGATGGTGAATATCGGCATTAGTGCGTCCAATACGGGAAGTGAACAACTGACCTTAATGGATCCAATGTGTGGTAAAGGTACAACCTTATTTGAAGGCTTGATCCACGGTTTGAACGTGGTAGGGGTTGAGATCAACGCCAAGTGGGTGCAAGAGATCCAGACCTTTATTGTTAAGTTCATGAAGAATGGCCGCTTTAAGCACAAAGTGAGCAAAGAAAAGCGCACTGCGGGTGGCAAGAAAGTGGCGGATGGTTTCGTGGTTGAAGCTGCAGCAAATAAAGAAGATTACAACCAAGGCAATCTTCAGTTTATGAAGCTGTATTCGGCTGATACTCGTATCGCTGATCAAGTCGTGAAAAAGAACTCAGTTGATGTGATGGTGTCTGATCTGCCTTATGGCGTGCAGCACGGCAGCAAAAATGCCAAGGACAGCAAACTGAACCGTAGTCCACTAGAGCTTTTAAAAGAGGCTCTGCCTGCATGGAAAGTGGTATTGAAAAAGCAAGGTTCAGTGGTGTTGTCTTTCAATGAATTCACATTGAAATGGAAAGATGTCGCGGCATTATTTGAAGAGCAAGGTTGGAAGGTACTTTCAGAAGAGCCTTACATCGGTTATCTTCACCGTGTTGATCAATCTATCAACCGCAATATTATTGTGGCAGTAAAACCATAATCGACTTGAGTCGAACGAACCCTATGGAAAAGCCAACGACACGTTGGCTTTTTTTACCTCTGAGCTCAACGAGTTCTCTTGTAAATAGAAGGTAGAGAATGAAACCGACAGTGGAAATTTTGACAGATATTTTGGCGGAAGTACGCCCTTTAATCGGCCAAGGTAAAGTGGCTGATTACATTCCTGCTCTGGCAAAAGTACCCAGCAACAAGTTAGGTATTGCGGTATACACCAACGAAGGTGAGGTTATTAAGGCGGGTGATGCCGATGAACCTTTCTCTATCCAATCTATTTCAAAAGCATTGAGCTTGACGTTAGCGATGTGCTTGTACAAGCAAGAAGAAATTTGGTCTCGAGTGGGAAAAGAGCCTTCGGGGCAGGCATTTAATTCGCTAATCCAGCTAGAAATGGAGCAAGGTATTCCTCGTAATCCATTTATAAATGCTGGAGCGATAGTAGTGGCAGATTTGTTACAAACTCGCTTATCTGCACCTCGTCAGCGCCTGTTGGAATTTGTGCGTCAGCTTTCTGGTGATACCCATATTGTGTATGACAAAGTCGTTGCGGCATCCGAAATGATGCATGGTGATCGTAATGCGGCGATTGCATATCTCATGCGTTCGTTTGGCAACTTCGAAAATGAAGTGATTCCAGTACTACAAAACTACTTCCACGCTTGTGCGCTGAAGATGAGTTGCGTCGATTTGGCTAAAACGTTTAGCTATTTAGCAAACAAGGGCACATCGGTACAAACGGGTAAGCCTGTAGTTTCTCCTGTGCAAACCAAACAACTTAATGCACTGTTAGCAACGTGTGGCTTGTATGATGGCGCGGGCGAGTTTGCTTATCGCGTTGGTATGCCTGGTAAGTCTGGTGTTGGTGGTGGCATTATCGCGGTAGTACCTGGTGAAATGACCATTTCAGTATGGTCTCCAGAGCTTGATCCTTCAGGTAACTCGCTTGCGGGTACTAAGGCGCTTGAGCTGCTCTCAGAGCGAATTGGCCGTTCAATTTTCTAATGTTAGAAATGTGTCAACCTTATTTAGGACGGCACAGTTTCTAAATAAAAAGCCTCTCAATTGAGAGGCTTTTTTTGTTTTTGGGTTGCGTTACTCTTCGCTTTCTTCGGCCATAAAGGCTTCGAGCAAATCATTAAGGAAGAGCTTCCCTTTTTCAGTAATTTGCCAGTGGGTAGGCGTTTCACTCAGGTAGCCCATTTCTATCGCCCAGTTGATGGTTTCTTGAATCGTACTAAGCGGTAAGCCCGTGGTGTCCACGTAATCTTGCTTCGGACAGGCTTCAATTAAGCGGAATCGGTTCATAAAGAACTCGAATGGACGATCTTCATCCGCGACGACATGTTCCGTATGCAGATAAGGTTTGACCATATTTTGATAAGCCGCTAAATAGCCTCGCGGGTGTTTTACCTTTGTCGTTCGAATAATACGTCCGTCGGTAAAACTGAGTTTGCCATGAGAGCCACAACCGATACCAAGGTAATCACCAAAGCGCCAGTAGTTGAGGTTGTGCTGACACTGATAGCCCGGCTTACTGTAACCGGAGATTTCATATTGCACATAACCCGCGGCTGCAAGTTTTTGGTGTCCGAGCTCGAAAATATCCCACAAGTCATCATCGTCAGGTAGCGTTGGTGGCTTGTAGTAGAACATGGTGTTTGGTTCGATGGTCAGCTGATACCAAGACAAGTGCGGCGGTGCCAACTCAATCGCTTTGTCCAAATCTGCCAAGGCTTGTTCGATGCTTTGATCAGGTAAGCCGTGCATGAGATCGAGGTTAAAGCTGTTCAAACCGATTTGGTGCGCCAGCTTAGCAGCATTGACGGCTTCGTCTTGGCCGTGAATGCGCCCCAAACGCTCAAGCTTCTGCTGCTCAAAGCTTTGTACGCCGATAGAGATACGCGTTACACCAGCTTTGCGGTAGCCAACAAAACGCTCTGCTTCGATGGTGCCTGGATTCGCTTCCATGGTGATTTCGATTTCAGGCTTGAACGGAATACGCGCTTTAATGCCCTTAAGTAGACGCTCGATGCCTTCTGCCGAAATCAAACTCGGCGTACCACCACCAATGAAGATTGAATGCAGTGGACGTGGCGCTTCGTTAAGTCGGTATTTCTCAATGTCGGTATCCAAATCTTCTAAAAGGGCACTGATGTACTCTTCTTCTGGAATCTCGGTTTTGAGCGCGTGAGAGTTAAAGTCGCAATACGGGCACTTTTGCACACACCAAGGGATGTGTACATACAAGCTGAGTGCTGGGGGCGTTAACATGGTCTAATTCGCTCGTGATTACTGAGACACTTGCTCAGACAGTTGAGCAAACAACGACTTGAGCGCTTTACCGCGGTGAGACAGTTGTTTCTTACGTGCAGGTTCAAGTTCGGCTGACGCACAGTTGTCTTCAGGAACAAAGAAGATAGGGTCGTAGCCAAAGCCATTTTCACCGTGTGCTTCAGTTAGAATTCGGCCTTCCCATTTACCGTGACAGACGATAGGCGTTGGGTCGTTCTCGTGACGCATGAGGACTAATACGCAGTGGAAACGTGCTGTACGCTCTGCTTCTGGTACGCCTTCCATTGCCGCTAGCAATTTTTCTAGATTCTCTTGATCAGATGCGCTCTCGCCTGCGTAACGTGCAGAGTAAATGCCCGGAGCGCCTTTTAAGAAATCGACTTCTAATCCAGAGTCGTCTGCAATGGCAGGAAGCCCTGTTTCTTGTGCGGCATGGCGAGCTTTAATGATTGCGTTTTCAATGAAAGTTGTACCCGTTTCAGCTACTTCCGATACATTGAATTCACTTTGCGCTAATACTTCAAAGCCGAAGTCAGACAATAAATCTGCCATTTCACGAACTTTGCCTTGGTTACCAGTTGCTAGCACAATTTTTTTCATGGGAATCTCTTTTAATAGTGATAGAGGAGAACAAATCGTTCTCCTCTAGATATTCTTTAACTAATAAATGGTTTTTAGCCTGCTTAGATCCAAAAGCTTTTGGAACATCACAACCCAATTACTCTTCAACATAAAACTTCTGGGTGAATTTAAGCTTACCTGAGCCTTTGTTTCCAGCTTTTACGTCAATATCGAAAGTAAAAGTTTCTTCGTGGGTAATTGACAGTTCGGCTAAGTAGTATATCGCATTGCCTTCTTTGACTTCACGAAAGGTCAAGGTCTGAGTTTGGCCGATAAGGTTCTTCGCGCGTCCAGCAATTTTTGCTTCTAATGCTGGCTTACCCAATGAAGCTCTATCTAACACGCTAATATTAACCACAGCGAGGTATCCATTACGTTTGATATCGTAGCTACGTGCGACTTTGGGTGTTAGGAATGTTGAGTTAAACGCGACATAGTGTACTTCGATATCTTTCATATTTTTAAACTGATCGGCGAAGCTTGGTAACGACAACAGGCTAATCAGTAATGCGGTAATCCATTTGCTCATTGTTACTTCCTCAAAGCACTTGTTATAAAACAACCATAGCTGCAATTTTACCTTGGTCAGGGGGTAAAAAATGCGTACTCAGTCGTTGGTATTAGTAAGTGTGGTACAAAATCGTAAATAAAAAGCCATCATAAGATGGCTTTAATTTCTGTCGGTATCTGGGTAGGCGATTCTATCCGAACTTGTTTGTGCCGTCCTAATTCACCTTTTTCTATGTGAACCAAGCCCTTAGCGATTTTAAACTGCTTGGCTAAGAACTTAGTTAGGTGTGCATTAGCTTTGCCATCGACAGGTGGAGCAGTAATGGCGATTTTTAGCTCTTCACCATGCAAGCCAACGATTTTATCGCGGCTAGCTTTAGGTTGAATATAGAGCTTCAGGATGATGTCCTCACCATCTTGCCAAACTGCAGCTGACATTATAGCTGGAACCAAATTGGACCAATGATATCGCCCATTAAGAAGTTCGCGAACTGCAAGCCGATAAATAACACTAGTACGCTTAAATCAAGACCACCAATAGCCGGAAGAATACGACGGATTGGAGCGCACATTGGCTCGGTCAGTTGATGGAATACGTACTCGATAGGGCTGCGGCCTTGGCTTACCCAGCTCAAAATTGCACGGATCAATAGTACCCAGAACAATAGGCCACCTGCGGCTTTGATTAATGATAATAAGCCCAAGAATAAGAAGTCAGCGCTGAAAGAGACGGAACCGTTCGAAGCTATTAGGATAAGCACGACAAATTTAAGCACACACAACACGTAGGCAAACAACACGGTTGCTAGGTCAATATTCCCCACGGAAGGGATAACGCGGCGCAATGGACCAATGACCGGCTGAGTCGCTTTTACTATAAATTGCGAGAATGGGTTGTAGAAGTCTGCGCGCGCAGCTTGCAACCAAATTCGCAAAATTACGACCATGATGTACAGGTCAAATAGGGTTGAGATGAGAAAACTCATTGAATTCATAAGGTACCCTTAACAAGTGATGGATGATACTAAACGGAGTTCATCCAAATAATTAAAACAGTTTTTCCATTTCTTCCGCGCGAGCCACAGCAGCTTGCATGGCTTTAGCGACAATATCTGAAAGTTGATGTTCGTTGAATGTACGCAGTGCTTCTGCCGTTGTCCCACCTTTCGAAGTTACGTTCTCACGCAGGGTCGATAGCTCAGTTTCTGGGTTGCTAAC
Organism: Vibrio sp. 2134-1; assembly: GCF_033339495.1. NCBI lineage: Bacteria > Pseudomonadati > Pseudomonadota > Gammaproteobacteria > Vibrionales > Vibrionaceae > Vibrio > Vibrio sp. 2134-1. The sequence goes on along the minus strand of NZ_JAWOUS010000017.1, from coordinate 113,909 downwards.
CACCATACTGGCCGCGCCCAGTGCAGCTTGCTGAACCAATAGTCGAGCGGTCTCTTTATCAAAGCCTTGCGCAATCGCTTCTGCTTGCATCGCTTCCATAAACAGGAAGAAGTATGCTGGAGCACTGCCCGCTGCGGCAATCACATTATTGATGCCAGACTCTTGCTCAACCCAACATACTTTACCGACCGCTTCCATTAACTCTGCGGCAAAAGCTTTGTCGTGCTCGGTTACATGAGTTGGTGCGAACAACCCACTCATACCCAATCCAAGTTGTGATGGCGTATTTGGCATAACACGAACCAAGTTCAATTTGGTGGCTAGCATATCATCCAATCGTGAACAGTTGATGCCTGCGGCAATAGAAATCACCAGTTTATTAGTGAAATCGATCGATTGCAGTGGTTTACAGACATCCGCCATCATTTGCGGTTTTACAGACAATACCACCACATCCGCCTCGGTCGCAGCTTGGATGTTATCGCTGGTGGTACGGATGCCAAAATCTTGTTCTAGCAGAAGGCGGCGAGCCTCTGAAGGAGCCGTCGCGGTAATGTTTTGCGCTGGGTATCCGTTAGCAACCAAGCCGGAAACAATGGCTCTCACCATGTTGCCAGCACCAATGAAGGCGATTTTTTTATGTTCCATTTGTCTGATTTCCATCATGATATTTAGAATTTGTTGTGCGCTCAGGTGTATAATGGCGCCGCTGTTACTTACTGCTCCTATTGGCGAGTAAGATGATTGCGCATTTACGCTCCAACGATTGACGACATAACTTATGTCGCGAGTGAGCGTTTTGTTGATTTAGCTGTAGTCTCGTGCGCCGAAAATAGCGGTTCCAATACGAACCATTGTACTACCAGCTTCGATTGCAGCGGTCATATCACCACTCATTCCCATTGATAATGTATCGATTTCTGGGAACTGTGCTTCGAGTGTTTGCTTCAACGTAGCCAACTTCTGAAATTCACGGAGTTGTGATTCGTAGTCAGACACGTTGGCAGGAATCGACATCAACCCTCTTAAAGTGAGGTTAGGTAGGCGAGAAATCAACTCCGCCAGCTCGAATACTTCCGCTTCAGTGACACCAGACTTAGATGCCTCACCACTGGTGTTAACCTGAATCAGAACTTGTAGCGGTTTAAGTTCGCTTGGCCGCTGATCATTCAGGCGTTGAGCTATCTTGGTTCGATCGATGGTGTGAACCCAATCGAAATGTTCAGCAACAAGTCGCGATTTATTGGATTGAATCGGGCCAATGAAGTGCCATTCGATTCGATTATCTGGATAATGCTCGGCAAAGTGCTGAACTTTACTGACGCCCTCTTGAACGTAGTTTTCACCAAAGGCGGTTTGTCCCGCTTGGTAGGCTTCGAGAATTGCCTCGACAGGTTTAGTTTTGCTTACCGCTAGAAGTTGCACTGACTCTGGAGTTCGACCACATTTTTGCTCGTCATATCGAATTTGAGAGGTGATATGTTCAATATTTTGTTGAATACTACTCATAGCTGTACTTTAGACTTAAGGATTTTAAATGGATATCACTGAGTTACTGGATTTTAGTGTAAAACATAATGCCTCGGATCTACATCTTTCTGCAGGTGTCCCACCAATGGTTCGTATTGATGGGGATGTGAGAAAACTAGGCATTCCAGCGTTTACACACCAAGAAGTGCATCGTTTGGTTTTCGAAATCATGAACGATGCCCAACGCAGTGAGTTCGAAGAAAAACTCGAAGTCGATTTCTCTTTTGAGTTGCATAACGTTGGCCGTTTCCGTGTCAACGCTTTCAACCAATCTCGCGGTTGTGCGGCAGTATTCCGTACCATTCCAAGCAGCATTCCAACTCTGGAAGAGCTAGAAGCGCCAGAGATCTTCAAAAAAATTGCGAATGCTGAAAAAGGCTTAGTTCTGGTCACTGGCCCAACAGGTTCAGGTAAATCGACGACCTTAGCAGCCATTGTTGACTACATTAACCGTAATCACAACAAGCACGTACTCACAATTGAAGATCCGATTGAATTTGTTCACAACAACAATAAATGTTTGATCAACCAGCGTGAAGTTCACCGTGACACCCATAGTTTCCAAAATGCTTTGCGTAGTGCATTGCGCGAAGACCCAGACGTTATTCTGGTTGGTGAGATGCGTGATAAAGAAACCATCAGCCTTGCCTTAACGGCGGCAGAAACGGGTCACTTAGTTTTCGGGACGTTGCACACCAGCTCGGCGGCAAAAACCATTGACCGTATTATCGATGTATTTCCTGGTAGTGATAAAGATATGGTCCGCTCGATGCTATCTGAGTCTCTTCGTTCGGTTATCGCGCAAAAGCTTCTGAAGCGTAATGGTGGTGGACGTATTGCATGCCATGAAATTATGATGGCAACGCCTGCGATTCGTAACTTGATCCGCGAAGACAAAGTCGCGCAGATGTATTCGATCATTCAAACAGGTGCGGCTCACGGCATGCAAACCATGGAGCAAAATGCTCGTCAGTTAATGGCGCAAGGCATGGTTGCTCGTGAAGAGGTCGATAGTAAGATCGGATTAGAAGTGCAGCAATTCTCGTAACGTTCATACAGATAATGGTGAATACGGAAGATGGATCTAGATAAATTTCTCGAAGGCATGCTGGCGCTGAAAGCGTCGGATCTTTACATCACGGTTGGAGCGCCAATTCTATTTCGTGTGGATGGCGAATTGCGTCCGCAAGGGGAAAAACTTACCGAGAGCGATGTGGCTGCATTACTCGACAGCGCTATGGAACCAGATCGGCGTCAGGAATTTCGTAAAAGTCGCGAGTCGAATTTTGCCATTGTGAGAGATTGTGGTCGCTTCCGTGTGAGTGCCTTTTTTCAACGCGAGTTACCAGGCGCAGTGATTCGTCGTATTGAAACTAATATTCCTACTTTTGAGCAGTTAAAGTTACCGTTAGTGTTGCAAGATTTGGCGATAGCTAAGCGTGGTTTGGTGCTGGTGGTCGGTGCTACTGGTTCGGGTAAATCGACCACTATGGCGGCGATGACAGGCTATCGAAACAGCAATAAAACCGGGCACATTTTGACGGTCGAAGATCCGATCGAGTTCGTGCATGAACACAAGCGCTGTATCGTGACTCAACGTGAAGTTGGGTTAGATACGGAAAGCTATGAAGTTGCGCTTAAAAACTCGCTGCGCCAAGCACCAGATATGATTTTGATTGGTGAGATCCGTAGCCGTGAAACAATGGAATACGCGATGACCTTCGCCGAAACGGGTCACCTGTGTATGGCAACGTTGCACGCCAACAATGCAAACCAAGCTTTAGAGCGCATTCTTCACTTGGTACCGAAAGATCAAAAAGAACAATTCTTGTTCGACTTGTCGATGAATCTGAAAGGCGTGGTTGGTCAGCAGCTGATCCGAGATAAAAATGGGCAGGGACGTCATGGTGTATTTGAGATCTTGCTAAATAGCCCACGTGTGTCGGATTTGATTCGTCGCGGAGATTTACATGAGTTGAAGTCAACCATGGCTCGCTCAAATGAGTTTGGTATGCTGACGTTCGATCAATCTCTTTATAAGTTAGTGATGCAAGGTAAGATCAGCGAAGAGGATGCACTACATAGTGCCGACTCGGCAAATGATCTGCGCTTGATGTTGAAAACGCAGCGTGGTGAAGCATTCTCTACGGGCAGTTTGGCGAACGTTAAGATCGATATGGATTAATCCAATCCAGAAACAAAAAAGGTTGGCAGGAGCCAACCTTTTTTCATTGTGCTTGAAGTGTTTACTCACCCCAAAGGGCTTCAAACCAGCTTTCTAGAATCACCACTGCTGACTGGCAGTCAACATTACCTTTCGATAGGGCTTTGTAGCCGCCCATGCTGAACAACTCCGCACGAGCTTCTGCTGTAGATAAACGCTCATCATGCAGTTCAACTGGCAATCCGTATCGGCCTTGCAGACGCTTAGCAAATTTTCGTGCACGAGGGGTTATGGTCTCAAGGTCTTTACCATGCAGATCGGTCGGTAAACCGACCACTAGCAAATCTGGTTGCCACTCTTTGATTTGCTTTTCGATATCGTCCCAGTTTGGAATACCGTCATTGGCTTTAAAGGCTTTTAATGGGGAAGCTGTACCAGTAATTTCTTGGCCAATAGCGCTACCAATGCTTTTGGTTCCAAAGTCAAAAGCCATAATTGTGCGTGACATAAGGTGTCTCTATCTAATGTAACTGTATATTTGGACTAAGCATGTCCAGAGTCTGCTGAAAGGTGACTTGGGTCGATGCCCAGCTTTTCGACCGCTTTCTTCCAACGCTCGTTGATTGGTGTATTAAAGATAATTTCAGGCGTCGCTTCAATGGTGAGCCAAGAGTTTTCGACCAGCTCACTTTCTAATTGGCCTGCACTCCAACCGGAGTAGCCAAGTGCCACTAAGTAATCACTTGGTTCTGCTTCTGTTCCTAACACCGACAGAATATCACGCGAAGTGGTTACCGCGAGGTCATCGGTCATTTGGACGCTGGACTCGTAGTAATCTTTGGGTTTATGCAAAATAAAACCACGATCTTCCGAGATTGGGCCGCCATTGTAGACTGGTCTATCTAGACTGGCTTCAAATAGGCGCGGGTGTACTGGCTGAACTTCCACCTGCTTGAGCATGTTGCCGACGGTGATATCAACAGGAGCATTGATCATCAGCCCCATAGCGCCGTCTTCGTTGTGCTCACAAACGTAGATCACGCTGTTTTGAAAGTACGGATCTTTCATCCCAGGCATGGCAACCAAAAAGTGATTTGTGAGATTCATACTCATACTGACCCTTAACTCTCGTAAATGCCCTTAAGCAAACATCATACAATTTATATCTAGGTATGTGCATGAGTTTGCTTAAGTTAATGTACTACGCTCTCTATTAACTGTAATACAGTTTGAGTTATTCGCCTTTTACTCGACGCTCAATCGCATCCATCAGCTTGCCTGTGATTGAGATATCAAAAGCTGCTTCAATTTCGCGAATACAGGTTGGGCTGGTGACGTTGATTTCTGTTAGCTTGTCGCCAATTACGTCAAGGCCAACAAAGATAAGGCCTTTTTCTTTCAGTGTCGGGGCAACGGTTTGCGCAATTTTGAGGTCGGTTTCGCTTAGCGGACGAGCTTCACCAGTACCACCAGCGGCTAGGTTGCCGCGCGTTTCGCCTTTAGCAGGAATGCGTGCTAGACAGTAAGGCATAGGTTCGCCATCTACCACTAGGATACGTTTGTCACCGTTGCTGATGTCTGGCACGAAGGTTTGTGCCATTGCGTAGTTTTGACCGTGGTTAGTCAATGTCTCGATGATTACAGAGACGTTTGGATCGTTTTCTTTTACACGGAAGATGGACGCGCCACCCATACCATCAAGCGGTTTCAGGATGACATCACCATGTTTTTCACGAAATTCTTTAATTTTCTCTGCTTTTCGCGTCACGATCGTTGTAGGTGTCAGCTCTGGGAACCATGCTGTAAACAGCTTTTCGTTACAATCACGTAAGCTTTGAGGCTTGTTAACGATCAGTGCACCTTGTTCTTCTGCACGCTCAAGGATGTAAGTCGCGTAGATGTATTCAGTATCAAACGGAGGATCTTTACGCATTAGCACCGCGTCTAGCTCAGACAGTTCGATAGTTTGCTCTGATTTGAACTCGTACCAATCGTTTGGATCTTCTTTTAGTTCTACCACTTTAGTATCTGCAATGGCAACGCCTTGATCGAGATGCAGATCATTCATTTCCATGTAGTGGATTTCATAGCCGCGTCGTTGCGCTTCAAGCATCATGGCAAAGCTAGAGTCTTTTTTGATGTTAATGGACGAGATTGGGTCCATTACGATACCGAGTTTGATCATTATTTTTCTCCGTTTAACCAAGATCGCCGAAACGAACTTGTAAGGCTGTAATTGCTGTCAGAGCCGCTGTTTCGGTACGCAGAACGCGAGGGCCGAGTAGCGTTTCTTCAAATTGGTATTCTCGAGTCATCTCGATTTCTTCAGACGATAAACCGCCTTCAGGACCGATCAGTAGGCGCACTTTTTCAACCGGGGTTGGCAAAGTGTTGATTGAGTATTTAGCACGAGGGTGAAGGTTAAGCTTTAAACCATCGTACTCTTCTTTACACCACTCTTCCAAGCTCATAATTGGACGAATTTCGGGCACGACATTACGCCCACATTGCTCACAGGCACTGATGGCGATTTTCTGCCATTGCGCGAGTTTTTTCTCAAAACGCTTTTGGTCAAGCTTGACGCCACAACGTTCAGAAATCAGAGGAGTGATGGTATTGACGCCAAGTTCAACAGACTTTTGGATGGTGAACTCCATCTTATCGCCACGTGAAATGACTTGACCAAGGTGCAGATCTAGAGGGGATTCAATATTGTTTTCTAAGCGCTCGGTGATGTTAACCAAAACTGATTTCTTGCTGACGTCACTGATAACCGCTGGGAACTCTGCGCCACTGCCGTCAAAAAGGAGAACGTCTTGGCCTTCTTTCATGCGCAAAACACGACCGATATGGCCTGCTGCGTCGTCACTTAAAGCAAGTGAGCCAAGTTGATGAATGGTTTCTGGATGATAAATTCGAGGGGTACGCATGAGATTTCCAGCAAGAGAATAAACTTAAACCCTAACATGGATGCTTTGCACCGAAAAAACAAGGGGCAAGAAGCGTTTCAATATCAGTAATTGAAACGCTTCGAGGTCGGAGGTTACAGTGCGCGGCAGGCTTCTTGAACAAATGGGTTGTGATTGCCCTGTACTTTTGCAATGCGCTCGTCACGCTCACATTCCCATTTATCGACAGGATAGGTTTTGTTCCAAGCACTCATTAATTGCGTTTGCTGCTTCGACAGTTTGAAACCGTACTCTTTGCTCATGTATAGATAGGTGCGAGCAATTGAGCCACGCGCACGGTCTGGTGGCATGACTTTACGCTGCTTAAAGTTCACTTGCATCTCACAGCGACCATAACTTACGCCATCCATACCGTTCCATTGGCTGAAGTTGTAGTTCGAACGGTCACCGTTTACTTCACCAATAGCAGGAGTTAGGTTGTGCAAGTCTGCTTCCATCAAACGAAAAGTTTCGTCTTTTTTCTTACAGTTTTTACGTCCGCCATCTTGCCAGCATTGACGCTGGTGGCCAAATTGCCACGCAGGAACAACGTGCTCCCATTCGATTCGTGCAGCCCGTTTTTCTTGTTTACGGACTTGGTAGCCGCAAGAGGCTAAATCGGGTAAGCCTTTCTTGCCTTGCCATTGAATGTTACAGCCACAGTAGAAGCTTGTTGGATGGTCTTGATAAATTTTGACCGCCTCACGTTTGGCAGCAGAGAATGAGCTCGGTGGCGCGGCAATCGCAGTGCTAGAAAGCGCGATAAGCAACAGAGAGAGTAAGTATTTCATGATAAAAGTCTTTATAAAGTATGACTTTATTCATGATAACACGCATAAAATAGCTTTAGTGATGAGTAAGTTAACAATAAGTGGCGAAGGGAAGGTTTTGATCAACTCGATTTTTATTTTGGGAACGCAAGTAACACTATGAGGTAAGGGCTACGATAATTGAATGCCGGTGAAGTTAAGTGGTTGGCGGCATTTTTGACAAGAGTACGTCGCCTCTTTGCGCAGCACTTTATTATGGCGGCGAATCGACAGAGGGTAGGTCATACAACCACAACGATACTCAAAGGTTTTACCTTGAACGGATTTTACTTCAAAGCTGTGAGTGGTTTTGGCTGGTACGTTAAATACGGCTTCCATGACGCCTTTCCATTCTTTACCGTGAGGCCTAACTCGCCCGTAAACCTGATAAGTAATCAGGTGTGCTACTTCATGAGGAATGACTTCATCTAAGAATGCTTGGGTGTTTTCGCGAAATAAAACAGGGTTTAGGCGTACTTGATTTAATTGAAGGTAGGCTTTTCCTGCCGCTTTCCCACGGACGTCGAAGGTGATTGTTGGAATCGGGAAAGAACGTTTGAAAGCTTGTTCCGCCATCGCGATACAGCTCGCCATCACTTGCTTGGCTTTATAGCTGAGTTCTATATCCACAATTCACCTCGATAAATCAAATAAAAAAGCCCCCGCATTTGCGAGGGCCAGATCATAGCATCAGTTAATTATGGTGTGTGTTTTTTCTTGATGGTGGCATGGTAAGCGTGCCATGTACCGTAGCCTAGAATTGGCATGGTAAACAACATTCCGATCCCGTAGGTCGCAAAGCCGATAAGAATACCGCCACAGATGATCGCTGCCCAAACAATCATTGCTGGAATGTTGGATTTCACGGCATTAAAGCTGGTAAATACAGCGGTCATCATGTCTACGCGACGCTCCATCATGAGCGGAATAGAAAAGGCTGAAATGCTAAACACCACACAAGCCAAAACAAAGCCAACTAAAGAGCCGATGACAAGGAAGGGTAGGAACTCACTTAAAGGTGCCCCTTGAACAGAAGGGTAGAGCGCATGAAGTAGAGCGGCAATGCGCATCCAAAATATCATACACACTGCGAGTAACACGGCGAACGCCCATTGAGATGTTGAGTTACGACCGATCGCTTTCATTGAATGGAACAAGCTTGCTTTGTGTCCGCGCTCTCTCTCCCAACTGGCATCATACAAGCCCAGCGCGAGAAACGGACCGATTAACATGTAAACAATCAAACTGGGCATGACGACTAAGTGTGTGCCTTGCCACTGTACGAGCAAAACAATGCCTATCGCAGCAGCCATAAAACAGATGCCATAGAAAGCACTAATAAGCGGCATTCGCACGAAATCATGCAGACCTAATGCGAGCCAATGAAAAGGTGCAGAAAGATTGACCGTATTGCACGGTATGGTTCTGGCGTATTCGTTGTCTGGCACTTCCTTTCGTTTGTTGTGGAAGTCCGATGGATTAACAGTTCGAGGCATAATTCCTCCTTGATTTATTCCCACATTATCCGCTTATACCAACTGACAGCGGTTTTTGTTCAGTCAAACTTGAAGCGACTTTTTCAAGTTTACATCTGAGCATTGGCTTAGTTTGGTATCGGCCATAAAGATGCCTGACTCATGTCTTTACTTAAGTGTTGCTTCCACAGTCGCCAGCATCCGACGTCTCTATTTAAATTGGAGTTAACAATATTTTAACTATTGGCGGAGATGGGATAATTTACAAATAATTGCTTAAAATTTATTCGGTATAAAAATGAGGGAGAAACAGGATTGCTTTGTGGGGCAGGGCGGTATGAGCCGAAATGGCTGGATAAAAGTTGCTGAAAATAAAAAGCCCCCGCCATAGGCGAGGGCTTGATTGATTCTTGCTTGGCTTGATTATTTGATGCCAGCGAAATCGCGTAGAAGTGCAGCTTTGTCTGTCGCTTCCCACGGGAATTCTTCACGACCGAAGTGACCGTAAGCCGCTGTCTTCTTGTAGATAGGTTGAAGAAGGTTAAGCATTTCTTGTAGACCGTATGGACGTAGGTCGAAGAATTGACGAACCGCTTCAATGATGATGTCGTGAGATACTTTCTCAGTACCGAACGTTTCCACCATGATAGACGTTGGATCAGCAACACCGATTGCGTAAGAAAGTTGGATCTCACAACGGTCAGCCATGCCTGCCGCTACGATGTTTTTCGCTACGTAGCGTGCTGCGTATGCTGCACTACGGTCAACTTTTGATGGATCTTTACCAGAAAACGCACCGCCACCGTGACGAGCTGCGCCGCCGTAGGTATCTACGATGATCTTACGACCAGTTAGGCCACAGTCACCCATAGGACCACCGATTACGAAGCGACCGGTTGGGTTAATGAAGAAGTTTGTTTCTTTGTTGATCCACTCAGAAGGTAGCACTGGCTTAATGATCTCTTCCATTACCGCTTCACGCAGGTCTGAAGTTGAGATTGAGTCACAGTGTTGAGTTGAAAGAACAACCGCGTCGATACCAACGATGTTACCTTGATCGTATTGGAATGTTACCTGAGATTTTGCATCAGGACGCAACCAAGGTAGTGTGCCGTTTTTACGAACTTCTGCTTGCTTTTGAACAAGACGGTGAGAGTAAGTAATTGGCGCTGGCATTAGTACTTCAGTTTCGTTACAAGCGTAACCAAACATGATGCCTTGGTCGCCTGCACCTTGTTCTTTAGGGTCAGCTTTATCAACACCTTGGTTGATATCTGGCGACTGTTTACCGATTGTGTTTAGTACCGCACAAGAATCTGCGTCAAAGCCCATATCTGAATGTACGTAGCCGATTTCACGAACGGTTTCACGAGTTAACTCTTCGATGTCTACCCATGCTGAAGTCGTGATTTCACCACCCACCATTACCATACCGGTTTTAACGTAAGTCTCACATGCAACACGAGCCTTTGGATCTTGCTCTAGAATCGCGTCAAGAACCGCATCAGAAATCTGGTCTGCAATTTTATCTGGATGACCTTCTGATACTGACTCAGAAGTAAACAGGTGCTTAGCCATGTTAGCTCCACTATATCTGGTTTAAAACTGGGGAATGATAAACTCTCCAGCGCAAATTAATACTAATTTTTGTAGGTGTATCTACATCTAGACGTCTATTCTAAATTTGATTGCTCGAATTACAAGCTCTTTTTTGGTTTTTGTTATAACCAAACGTTTGCCTGATTTATTGATAATTTTAAGAACTTCGAACGATTTGGCGCGAAAGGTGCAATATTTGTGAGGTTTTGGACTGGAAAACGTTTGCACACCCAACAGGGCTTTGAGAGAATTATGACCTACTTTTCGTTTCGCTTAATGTACTCAGGAGCAGACATGTCGTCTCGTAAACATCTTGCCAATGCAATTCGTGCTCTAAGCATGGATGGTGTTCAACAAGCTAACTCAGGCCACCCAGGCGCACCAATGGGTATGGCTGATATCGCTGAAGTTCTTTGGCGCTCTCACCTAAACCATAACCCTTCAAACCCAGAGTGGGCCGACCGCGATCGCTTTGTGCTGTCAAACGGTCATGGGTCAATGCTTATTTACTCTCTACTGCACTTAAGCGGTTACGAGCTATCTATTGACGATCTGAAAAACTTCCGTCAATTGCACTCAAAAACCCCAGGTCACCCAGAGTACGGCTACGCGCCTGGTATCGAGACAACAACGGGTCCTCTAGGTCAAGGCATCACTAACGCTGTTGGTATGGCGATCGCAGAGAAAGCACTAGCGGCACAGTTCAACAAAGAAGGTCACGATATCGTTGACCACTTTACGTATGTGTTCATGGGTGACGGCTGTCTAATGGAAGGCATCTCGCATGAAGCATGCTCTCTTGCTGGGACGTTAGGTCTAGGCAAACTGATCGTGTTCTGGGATGACAACGGCATTTCTATCGACGGTCACGTTGAAGGCTGGTTCTCTGACGATACACCTAAGCGTTTTGAAGCGTACGGCTGGCATGTAATCCCAGCAGTCGATGGTCACGACTCAGACGCGATCAACGCAGCAATTGAAGCAGCAAAAGCGGACCCACGTCCTACGCTTATCTGTACCAAAACAATTATCGGTTTCGGTTCTCCTAACAAGTCTGGTTCGCACGACTGTCACGGTGCACCACTAGGTCACGATGAAATCCAAGCGGCTCGCGAATACCTAGGTTGGGAGTACGGCCCATTTGAGATCCCGGCAGATGTTTACGCTGAGTGGGATGCAAAAGAAGCGGGCGCCGCGAAAGAAGCAGCTTGGAATGAAAAATTCGAAGAATACGCTGCAGCTTACCCTGCTGAAGCGGCAGAGCTTAAACGTCGTCTAAACGGCGAACTTCCTGCACAGTGGGAAGAAAAAGCGAACCAAATCATTGCCGATCTTCAAGCAAACCCAGCGAACATTGCATCACGTAAAGCATCGCAAAATGCACTAGAAGCGTTTGGTCAAATGCTTCCTGAGTTTATGGGTGGTTCTGCTGACCTAGCGCCTTCTAACCTGACCATGTGGTCTGGTTCTAAGTCTCTAGAAACGGAGGACTTCTCTGGAAACTACATCCACTACGGTGTGCGTGAATTCGGTATGACTGCTATCATCAACGGTATCGCATTGCACGGTGGTTTCGTTCCTTACGGCGCAACATTCCTAATGTTCATGGAATACGCACGTAACGCAATGCGTATGGCTGCGCTGATGAAAATTCAGAACATCCAAGTTTACACGCATGATTCGATCGGTCTTGGCGAAGATGGCCCAACTCACCAACCTGTTGAGCAAATGGCGTCTCTACGTGTAACTCCAAACATGAGCACATGGCGCCCATGTGACCAAGTTGAGTCTGCAGTTGCATGGAAACTAGCGATTGAACGTAAAGATGCACCAACTGCACTTATCTTCTCTCGTCAAAACCTAGCGCAACAAGAGCGTACTGCTGAACAAGTCGCAGACATCGCGAAAGGTGCTTACATCCTGAAAGATAGCGAAGGTAAGCCTGAGCTAATCCTTATCGCAACAGGTTCTGAGGTTGAGCTTGCAGTGAAAGCCGCTGAGCAACTAACTTCAGAAGGCAAGAAAGTACGCGTTGTTTCAATGCCATCAACAGATGCATTCGACAAACAAGACGCCGCTTACCGTGAATCTGTACTGCCATCAGACGTAACGGCACGTATCGCTATTGAAGCGGGCATTGCTGATTTCTGGTACAAGTACGTTGGCTTCGACGGTCGCATCATCGGTATGACAACATTCGGTGAATCTGCACCTGCTGGTCAGCTATTCGAGATGTTTGGCTTCACGACTGAAAACGTAGTGAACACAGCAAAAGAATTGCTAGCGTAATTGCAGGACCGTCTAAACAGTCGAACGTAAACGACGATTGTTAAACGCTAAAGTTAGAAAGGCCATCATTATGATGGCCTTTTTATTTTTGTCAGGTTTTCCAACCTTGTGGAATGCTTTGGTGAATGCAGTCTAAAAGTACGGATAAGCGCAGTGGTGGTCGTCCTGCTGGTGTATAGCAGTTAATGGAAATAGGCTCAGAAAGCCAACCTTCTAAGCAAGGCGTGATTCGCCCTGGGTGATGTTTCTCATAGCCGCATGCTGTCCAAGTCGGCAGCAGTCCAATACCATGACCATTCGCGATACTGTCTATTTGCATTGCTATGTTGTCGCTGTATAAGCGACTAACAAAGGGTTCTAAAAAGAACTCACCGTGTTGAGGGTGTGCTAGCATCAATCCATTTTCTTGCACTGAACCAAAATCGATCCATGGATGTGCTTCAAGTTCTTTGGGGTGCAGTATAGGTCCATGTTGTTTTAGATAATTTGGAGAGGCAAAAGGCGTATAGCGAAATACCCCCAGCACTTCTTTTCGCCAGTCTAGCTCTTTACGTTCGCCGAGCCAGATGAACAAATCTGGGTCATGGTGCGCTTCAGAAAAGTCACTGGTAAGTTGAACCCTAACGTCAGGATTATCAGCAAGAAAACGATTGAGTACGCCGCCGAGCCAGCTTCTAACTAAGGCGGTGTGACAAACAATATGCAGTGGTCCTGAAACTTGGTTCGTTAAACCTTGAAGTGCATCATAACTCTCTTCACTTAACTCAAGAATCTGGCGGCTGTAGTGGGCAAAGATTTCTCCAGCTCTTGTCAGAACTAATCGATTACCTTGTCTAGCGGTTAGAGCCTGACCGAAGTCTTCTTCTAATTGTGCCAAGCGACGACTTAGCGTTGATTTTGGCTGATTAAGGGCTTTAGCAGCAGCTGTCAAACTTTTATGCTGATTGAGCGCATCAAAGGCTCTAATTGATGCTAAGTCGTGCATATTTCTTTTACTCCTTACTGCGTTATGTACGAGTTCCATAAATGGAAAGAACCGTTCCATAACTCTCACTATGCATCTCATTCTATTTGTGAATAATTCACCTTCGAAAATAATAATCATTATCAATTATGGAGATGTAGATGTCTACTCTTAGACTGCCAGTTATTACCGCAACTGGTATTTTAGCCTTCGTCAGTGTCCCTCATGTTTTTGCCAATGATGCAGTTTCTAAAATGGAAACAGTGGTTGTAACTGCATCAAGCTACGAGCAATCTCAAGCGGACGCGCCTGCAAGTATTAGTGTGATTTCACGTGAGGAGTTGGACTCCCGTTATTACCGCGATGTGACTGATGCACTAAAAAGTGTGCCAGGTGTTGTCGTGACAGGTGGTGGTGATACCACCGACATTAGTATCCGTGGTATGGGTTCTAAATACACTTTGATACTGGTCGATGGTAAACGTCAAAGTACGCGTGAAACTCGTCCAAATAGTGACGGCCCTGGTATCGAACAAGGTTGGTTACCTCCTCTTCAAGCGATTGAGCGAATCGAAGTTATTCGTGGCCCAATGTCGACGCTTTACGGTTCTGATGCGATTGGTGGTGTGATTAACGTCATCACACGAAAAGATGCGCTAGAGTGGACGGGTAATGTTCAACTGGGCACTGTACTACAAGAGAATAGCCGCTCAGGTGGAGAGCAGAGCGCGAACTTTTTCGTTAATGGTCCGTTGGCTGAAAATTTATCTCTCCAAGTATATGGTCAGTACACAACCAGAGAAGAAGATGACATCGAATACGGTTATGAAGATAAAGATATGCAGAGTATCTCTTCAAAACTGACTTACCAGATTAATGAGCGCCACTCGGTACAATTAGAAGGTGGCACGTCGGCACAAAGTCGTCGTGGCAATGTGGGCCTTTCAGTGCCGACCACAGGGTGTCGTGGTGGGTGTGAAGATTCACTGAATGAATATCGTCGTAATTACGTAACGGTAAGCCACAACGGTGATTGGGATTCGGTCGGAATTTCAGATACTTACTTACAGCGAGAAGAGAGCGAGAACAAATCTCGTGAGATGACGATCACCAACACCACGTTCAAATCGAGCTTGGTGACTGGTATTGGAAACCATACGTTGACGACGGGTGTGGACGCTACTCATGCAGAGCTTGAGGATTTCACCTCCAACAAAGCGTCATCGAAGACTGAAACATCGAATACGCAGTGGGCTGTTTTCATTGAAGATGAATGGAGAATTGCTGATCCGTTTAGCGTTACGCTTGGCGGCCGTCTAGATCATGACGAAAACTATGGCGCGCACTTTAGTCCGCGTGTCTATGGTGTATGGCGAGTTGACCCGTCTTGGACTGTGAAAGGTGGCGTGGCAACAGGTTTCCGTTCTCCGCAATTACGTGAAATTACTCCTGGTTGGGCGCAAGTCAGTGGCGGCGGTAATATCTACGGTAACCCAGACCTTGACCCTGAAACGTCGCTAAACAAAGAAATCAGTGTCTTGTATCAAGGTGACTCTGCTTTAGATGTCTCTTTGACTGCGTTCCATAATGAGTTCAAAGACAAGATCACACGTGTTGTTTGTCCAGATACCATCTGTACAGATGGACCAAACCAATGGGGTGCAGATCCAACGTACCGCATTAACGTGGACGAAGCGGTCACACAAGGTATTGAAGCGACCTTAGCATCGCCATTAACGGAAACCATTTACCTCAGCTCGAGCTACACATTTACCGACTCAGAGCAAAAAACAGGTGAATACAAAGGCATGCCGCTGCAGCAGTTACCAAAGCATCTGTTTAATGTGGATGTGACTTGGCAAACGACAACAGATCTAGAGAGCTGGGCGAAAGTCACGTACCGAGGTAAAGAAATGGATCCGGTTACTGGCCCATCAAGAAACAGTATTGTAGAACCAGCTTATACCTTTGTGGACGCCGGTGTGACATACCAGTTAACCGACAATACTCGTATTAAAGGCGCTATCTATAACTTGCTGGACGAGGAAATCAGTTACGAAGAATACGGATATATTGAAGATGGTCGTCGCTACTGGTTAGGTTTAGACGTCGCATTTTAATTATCTATCGTTGTAATAAGGTCGAGCATAGTCTCGACCTTTTTTAATCCTGCTTTACTTTGATTCAACAGGTGCGTTTGTCAGCCTGATCAGGTAGTATCTGTGACACGAAATTTTTGGTAGGGCGAAGGATAAATGCTAAAGGTTGCGATCAATGGATTTGGACGTATAGGTCGTAATGTTCTGCGAGCGGTGTATGAAAGCGGAAAACACCAGCAGATCAAGGTTGTGGCGGTAAACGAACTAGCACAGCCAGAGGCGATGGCACACCTACTGCAATATGACACCAGTCATGGTCGCTTTGGTAAAAAAATTTCCCATGACCAAGAACATTTGCATGTTCATCATGACAGCGGTGAATATGATTCCATTCGCATTCTCCATCTCTCCGAAATCGAATTACTTCCTTGGCGTGATTTAGAAGTTGATATCGTCTTGGATTGCACTGGCGTATTTGGTTCGCAAGCGGATGGGCAAGCGCATATAGAAGCAGGCGCGAAGAAAGTACTGTTTTCGCACCCGGGCGCAAACGACCTAGATAATACGATTATCTATGGCGTGAACCACGAAACTCTGAAAGACGAGCACCGTGTTGTCTCCAATGGCTCTTGCACCACCAACTGTATCGTTCCCATCATTAAAGTATTAGACGAAGCCTTCGGCATAGAGTCTGGCACCATTACCACAATTCATTCGTCCATGAACGATCAACAAGTAATTGATGCGTATCATAACGACTTACGCCGTACCCGCGCTGCAAGCCAATCTATTATTCCGGTGGACACTAAGTTGCATAAGGGGATTGAAAGAATCTTCCCGAAATTTTCCAACAAATTCGAAGCAATTTCTGTTCGTGTTCCAACGGTTAACGTCACTGCAATGGATTTAAGTGTCACAATTAGTACAAATGTGAAAGTTAATGACGTAAATCAAACCATTGTTAACGCATCTCAGTGTACATTACGTAACATTGTTGACTATACTGAATCGCCACTCGTTTCCATCGACTTTAACCACGACCCCCATAGTGCGATTGTGGATGGAAGCCAGACTAGAGTGAGTAACGGGCAACTCGTAAAAATGCTCGTTTGGTGCGACAACGAATGGGGCTTTGCTAACCGGATGCTGGATACTGCCTTAGCAATGCAAGCTTCTTCGCAAGTGGAACAGTAATGACGAAGAAGTGATGGAGAATTTTTATTTCTAGCCTTGAAATAAATCCATAATATCTCCATATCTATAACCAGTTTGAAGAATTAACAGGCTTGGCAGGGTTGCCGAGTTTTCAAAAACTTTAATTATTAAATATTTGAGAGGACACATCATGTCTGTAATCAAGATGACTGACCTGGATCTTGCAGGTAAACGTGTATTTATCCGTGCTGACCTAAACGTGCCAGTAAAAGACGGTAAAGTAACTTCGGATGCACGTATCATCGCATCTCTTCCAACTATTAAGCACTGCCTAGAAGCAGGCGCTAAAGTAATGGTTACGTCTCACCTAGGTCGCCCAACTGAAGGTGAATACGCTGAAGAGTTCTCTCTACAACCAGTTGTTAATTACCTAAACGACGCACTAGATTGCGAAGTGAAGCTAGCAAAAGACTACCTAGATGGCCTAGAGCTAAATGCGGGTGAACTTGTTGTTCTTGAAAACGTTCGCTTCAACAAAGGCGAAAAGAAAAACGACGAAGAGCTATCTAAGAAATACGCAGCACTATGTGACGTATTCGTAATGGACGCATTCGGTACGGCTCACCGTGCTCAAGCATCTACTCACGGCGTTGGTATGCACGCAGACGTAGCATGTGCTGGTCCTCTACTAGCGAACGAACTAGAAGCGCTAGGCAAAGCAATGGACAAGCCAGCTCGCCCAATGGTTGCTATCGTTGGTGGTTCAAAAGTATCTACTAAGCTAACGGTTCTTGAGTCTCTATCTAAAATCGCTGACCAACTCGTTGTTGGTGGTGGTATTGCTAACACATTCATCGCAGCTGCTGGCCACAACGTTGGTAAGTCTCTATACGAAGCAGACCTAGTTGAAACAGCTAAGAAGCTAATGGACGAGTGTGCAATTCCAGTAGCAACTGACGTTGCATGTGCGAAAGCATTTGACGAGAACGCAGAAGCTGAAATCAAGCACGTTTCTGAAGTACAAGACGACGACATGATCTTCGACCTTGGTCCAGATTCAACTGCTGAACTAGCTGAAATCCTTAAAAACGCTAAGACTATCCTATGGAATGGTCCAGTAGGCGTATTCGAATTCAAGAACTTCGAAGCAGGTACTAAAGGTATCTCTGAAGCTATCGCAGCTTCTGAAGGCTTCTCTGTTGCTGGTGGTGGTGACACGCTAGCGGCTATCGACAAGTTCGGTATCAAAGCGGATGTATCTTACATCTCTACTGGCGGCGGCGCTTTCCTTGAGTTCGTAGAAGGTAAAGTTCTTCCAGCAGTAGAAATGCTAGAAGCACGCGCTAAGTAATTAAAGCAAAGCGGGGGAGTGATTCTCCCGCTTTCTTGTTTGCTGCAACGTGTGAGGAACTCTGCTAGAATAGCCTCAGTTGTGAGCAAACGTTTGCAAGATTTTCAACTTAACAAGTTTTGTTTAAAAACGACAGATAAATAGGATTACATCCATGTCTAAGATCTTCGACTTCGTAAAACCAGGTGTTATCTCTGGCGATGACGTTCAGAAAGTATTTGAAGTTGCAAAAGAAAACAGCTTTGCACTTCCAGCAGTAAACTGTGTGGGTACTGACTCTGTAAACGCAGTACTTGAAGCAGCTGCAAAAGTTAAAGCTCCAGTTATCGTTCAGTTCTCTAACGGTGGCGCTGCTTTCTTTGCTGGTAAAGGTCTAAAACTTGAAGGTCAAGAAGCTCAAATCCTAGGTGCTGTTGCTGGTGCGAAATACGTTCACGCTGTAGCTGAAGCTTACGGTGTTCCAGTAATCCTACACACTGACCACGCAGCTAAGAAACTACTTCCTTGGATCGACGGTCTACTAGACGCTGGTGAAGAGTACTTCGCGCAAACTGGTAAGCCACTATTCTCTTCTCACATGATCGACCTTTCTGAAGAGTCTCTAGAAGAGAACATCGAAATTTCTGCTAAGTACCTAGAGCGCATGGCTAAAATGAACATGACTCTAGAAATCGAACTAGGTTGTACTGGTGGTGAAGAAGACGGCGTTGACAACTCTGATATGGATGCGTCTGAGCTATACACTTCTCCAGAAGACGTTGCATACGCATACGAGAAACTAAGCGCAATCAGCCACCGTTTCACTATCGCAGCATCTTTCGGTAACGTACACGGCGTATACAAGCCAGGTAACGTTGTACTAACTCCAACTATCCTACGTGATTCTCAAGCGCACGTTTCTGAGAAATTCGGTCTTCCAGCGAACTCTCTAAACTTCGTATTCCACGGCGGTTCAGGTTCTTCTCTAGAAGAAATCCGTGAATCTATCGGCTACGGTGTAATCAAAATGAACATCGATACTGATACACAGTGGGCTACTTGGGATGGTATCCGTAAGTTCGAAGCTGAAAACCACGATTACCTACAAGGTCAGATCGGTAACCCAACTGGTGAAGATGCACCAAACAAGAAGTACTACGATCCACGCGTATGGCTACGTGCAGGCCAAGCTTCAATGGTTACTCGTCTAGAGCAAGCATTTGCTGACCTTAACGCAGTTGACGTACTATAATCGTTACTGATTAAGTTACTTAAAAACCCGCTCTTTGAGCGGGTTTTTTTATGTCTATCATTTTCTTCCAGGCTGCTTTCTCCCGATATTTTTATGCGTTAGATTGTATTTGCTAGTGAGATATCTCACCTTTAACGTTTTTTTAAAGAAAACATGGGAATATCAGTCTTAAGAGTGGCGAAATCAGAGTGCATTGCGTAACCTGTAACAAGTCAGTGTCAGAAAGCTCTGATAAAGTCTTGTTTTGCATATCTTTGCGAAACTCTGACTTTGAAAAAAGTCAGAGTTGGGATATTGTGCCAAAAATCTGACACTGTTCAGTGGAGCAATAGGGATGTTGTTTTAGAAAAGAGCCTTTAAAAAACAAGGTTCATAAATTAACGGCAATTGGATTTATATCTCTTTATTTTTGAGGATAAGAATTATGGCAGGTGAATCGGTGGGTATCGATACCACTTTAACGGATGGTCTAACTCAGGCTGAAACTTGGCTGACAAACAATTCAGATCTACTGGTTCAGTACGGTGTGAACATTATCTCTGCGCTGCTTATTCTGTTTATCGGTAATCTTATCGTTAAGGCAGTCGCTGGTAGTGTTTCTAAAGTACTAGAAAAGAAAAACATGGATAAGGCCGTCGTTGAATTTATTCACGGTCTTGTTCGTTACTTGCTATTTGTAATCGTGCTAATCGCGGCTCTTGGTCGATTAGGAGTTCAAACCGCTTCTGTTGTTGCTGTGATTGGTGCGGCAGGTCTTGCTGTTGGTCTTGCACTACAAGGTTCACTATCAAACTTTGCAGCAGGCGTACTTATTGTTGCGTTCCGTCCATTCAAATCAGGCGACTACGTAGAAATCGGTGGTGTAGCGGGTAGTGTTGAAGCAATTCAAATCTTCCAAACCGTTCTAAAAACACCAGACAACAAAATGGTTGTTGTGCCTAACTCTTCAGTTATCGGCGGTGCCATTACTAACTACTCTCGCCATGCGACACGACGTGTCGACCTAGTGATTGGTGTTTCATACAAAGCAGACCTTAAACTAACGAAGAAAGTGATTCGTGAGACGCTAGAGAAAGATCCACGTATCTTGAAAGACCCAGATATCACAATTGGTGTACTTACGTTAGCAGACTCTTCAGTTAACTTTGTGGTTCGTCCATGGGTGAAAACTGCAGATTACTGGGGCGTATACTTTGATGCAATGCAAGGTATTAAAGAAGCATTGGATGAAAATGGTATCGAGATTCCATTCCCACAAATGGATGTTCACCTGAACAAAGTCGACGCTTAATCAAAAGCAGTCGATATTCAAAAGCGAGGCCAATAGGCCTCGCTTTTTTATACTTCGTAAAGGGTGTGATGACCAGCAAGTAAGAGGCGTTTTAGATGTTTACCTGCAAATCCAAATGTGAACTCAGGTAAGCCAGGCGTATAGAGCAACTCTTGATGTTGATAGAGATTGGTATCAACAATGATAGTGATGTATTCCGGTAAGCCTATTGGGCAAACCGCGCCGGGTACGCAACCTAACACTTCGACCATTTCATCGTCATTACAAATAGAGGGACGTTTACCTGTAATCGCTTTAATCTGCTTGGCATCGAGGCGCGAGTCCTTATCTGTCAGATAAACCGCGTAACCTTGTCCTTTGAGTGTTAAAAAGAGGCTTTTGGTATGCGTACCCGTCCAACCAAGCTCTCTCGCAATGCGTATATCTGTCTCAAAGTCTAAGATGGCTTCGTGCTGCCATTCCCGAAAAGGAATAGAGAGCGCGTTGAATCGCTCTCTATTGTTGTTATAAATACGTTTTAGTGACTCCATGTCTTTGCTGCTTTACTACCTTATGATTACCAATACTTATCAATAAGCTCACTCGCTAAGATATACGCTATTGTGAACATCATCATTGCGATTGCAATGTCGATGGTTTTTTTCACTTTTGGTTTAGAGAGTGTTGGACCTAGTTTGGCTGCTCCTATCGATAAAGTGTAGAACCAAACAAAGGAAGCCATAATCGTACCTAGTGCAAAAGCAATGCGATCATGGCCTTCAAATTGTCCACCGATCGAACCTAGAATAACGACTGTATCTAAATATAAGTGCGGATTAAGCACAGTGACGGCTAACGCACCTAGAATAACCGTTCGACGACCTCGAGCTACGATCTCCCCTTTTGATTCCGATTCACTCTCTGGCTTAAAAGCACTTTTTAGCGAGAGCAGTCCATAGAAGCTCAAGAAAGCAATACCACCAAGTGTCACCGACGTCAGTAAGATTTCATTTTGAGACAGAATTGCACCACCACCAAAGATACCTAGAGAGATGAAAATCATATCTAGCACGCTACAAATAGTGGCGGTTGTTAGGTGGTGGTTACGCTTTATGCCTTGATTCAAAACATACGCATTTTGCGCGCCGATCGGAATGATCATTGATGCTCCTAAACCAAAACCTTGCAATAGAACCCACAAGCTCACACTTCACCTCACTTCAAAATAACAAATACATTTACAGAGAGGGGAAAGATAAAGCGTTTATCTAAATAAGTATAATTAATGATTTTAATCTTACATTAGATAGACTAATTTAACGGGAGGCGTTTGATCAAGAGTGAGAGGAAAGGTATGCGAGGGTTAGATTACAAATGGATTGAGGCATTAGACGCTATAGTTTATCAGGGTAGCTTTGAGCGTGCTGCCGAGCATTTATTTGTTTCTCAATCCGCCATTTCTCAACGTATCAAGCAGTTAGAGAAGTTTCTCGCGCAGCCTGTTTTAATTCGAAGCCAGCCACCTAAGCCAACGCCAATTGGTAAAAAATTGTTGGGTCTTTATCGGCGAGTACGCTTGCTAGAGCATGAAATTCTCCCCGAACTAAAAAATGATACCAGTACGCGACCTGTGCAACTCTCTTTAGCGACTAATGCAGATAGCCTTGCAACATGGCTACTGCCAGCGCTGCAAAATATTATGAAGCAGCGTCAAGTTGAACTAAAACTGACTATCTTTGGTGAATACCGCTCTATTGAAAAACTCAAAAGTGGCGAAGTGACAGGAGCGATCAGCTTGGAGTCCCAGCCAATCCCCGGATGCAGAGCAGACTATTTAGGTCGCATCGATTATGTTTGTGTCGCGAGCCCAGAGTTCTATCAGCGTTATTTTTTTAAAGGCGTAAATAATCAGACATTGGCAAAAGCACCGGCCGTTTCATATGACCAATATGATGATCTACATAAAACATTTCTTACCGAGCATTTTAACGTCAATCCTGACAGCGTTATTCATCACAACATCAGTAGTTCTGAAGCGTTTCTAAAAGTGGCGTTAGCTGGTGTTGCTTATTGCTTGATCCCCCGCTTGCAAATTACCGACGAATTAGACAGAGGTGTGTTGGTTGATGTGACTCCAGGTTTTTTAATGTCCCATCGGATTTATTGGCACCACTGGCAGTTAGAAACTGGGGTATTACAAGAAATCTCACACGCGATAGTGGGGTATGCGCAGCAGCATCTACCTCAATAAGTTTGTCAGAGCTGCATATCGTTAACTTAGTGTGTTTTGTTTAAAAATTACGCCAATGTTACATAGTCAAAGTTGTGTTAGAAGTCACTATGGGTGCTTGGATAATCGGCGGAAGTTTCTATTATGAAACCACACGCTTTCTCAGCCATGATAGTGATGTTGGAATCTGAGATTAAGTACTTAATTTTGTATGGATGGATTTATTGAATGAAATTGTATTCATTTTTGCTGGCTTCAGCACTCAGCCTTACCAGTGCTTCAGTTTTGGCGAATACGCCAGAGTTTGCTCATGTTACGACAACGGGGTATGGCGAAGTGACGGCCACACCTGATATGGCTACGTTTTCTGTAAAAGTAGTCGATACGACAATGACGGCCGAACAAGCGAAATTGTCCGTAGATAAAACCGTTGAAGAGTTTCTAAAAAGCTTATCGGATGCCGGCTTATCAAAAGACAATATTACTAGCTCGAATTTATACCTTGCTCCTCAGTACCATTACCCTAAATCAGGAAAAGCAGAACTTGTTGGGTATCGAGCATCTCGCAGTATTGATGTCACGGTGACGGATCTGAAAAACCTTAACCAATACCTAGATATGGCGTTAGAAGCGGGAATTAATCAGGTTGATAATATTCAACTTAAGGTAAGCAACCAAGCCGAGTATCAGCAAAAGGCACGAATGGCTGCGATTAAGGACGCAAGAGAAAAAGCAGGGTCATTAGCGACTGGTTTTGAGAAAAAGTTGGGCGATGTATGGCAGATCAATTACAGACAGATGCACGTTCAGCCTGTGTTAATGCGTTCAATGGCGATGGATAGTAAAGAAGGAGCGAATAGCTACCAAGATTCAACCATGATCATTCGCGATCAAGTCGATGTCATTTATAAGCTAAAGTAAGGCTTAGCAAACAGTAAAAAGCAAAAGGCAGGGAGTTACAACCCCTGCCTTTGTCATTTCTATTTCACAGTTTAATGCAGGATACGAGCACGGATTGTGCCTTCAATGTTTTTGAGCTTTGTTAGAGCTTCTTCTGAGCGTTCAGTTTCAACGTCGATCACTACGTAGCCTATTTCAGCGGCTGTTTGTAGGTACTGCGCGGCAATGTTAATGCCTTCTTCAGCAAAGATGGTGTTGATCTGAGTTAGGATACCAGGACGGTTCTTGTGGATATGAAGCAGACGAGAGCACTCACCACTGTGTTCTGGTAATGACACTTCAGGGAAGTTTACGCTTGAAAGTGTCGATCCGTTATCAGAGTACTTAGCCAGTTTACCCGCCACTTCTAAGCCGATATTTTCTTGTGCTTCTTGTGTTGAACCACCAACGTGTGGAGTGAGGATGACGTTATCGAATTTTTGTAAAGGAGACTCGAACGGGTCAGCATTCGTTTTTGGTTCAGTTGGGAATACATCAATTGCAGCGCCAGCAAGGTGACCAGCTTCTAAGCTATGGCAAAGTGCAGGAATATCCACAACGGTGCCACGTGCCGCGTTGATAAAGATGGAACCTGGTTTCATTCGAGCAAATTCAGCTTCACCCATCATGTTTTTCGTTTCCGGTGTTTCGGGAACGTGCAAAGAAATCACATCACATTTGTTCAATAGTTCACTCATGGTATGTACTTGCGTCGCATTACCAAGGGACAGTTTGTTCTCAATATCGTAGTAGTAAACGCGCATACCTAAGTTTTCGGCAATAATACCAAGCTGCGTACCAATGTGACCGTATCCGATAATGCCAAGGCACTTACCACGAGCTTCGTAAGAGTTGTCTGCACTTTTCTTCCAAATACCGCGATGTGCAAGTGCATTCTTTTCAGGAATACCACGCACTAGTAAAAGGATTTGCCCAAGTACAAGCTCTGCCACGCTTCGAGTGTTAGAGAATGGTGCATTAAAGACAGGAATACCGCGTTTTGCTGCTGCATCTAGGTTTACTTGGTTAGTACCAATACAAAAACAGCCAATTGCAACCAGCTTGTTCGCCGCATTGATTACCTCTTCGGATAGGTTCGTACGGGAGCGGATACCAATGAAGTGCACGTCTTTTACTGCTTCAATTAGTTCTTCTTCCGGAAGGGAACCTTTATGGTATTCAATGTTGGTATAACCAGCTGCTTGAAGAACT
This sequence comes from Vibrio sp. 2134-1, assembly GCF_033339495.1. Taxonomy (NCBI): domain Bacteria; kingdom Pseudomonadati; phylum Pseudomonadota; class Gammaproteobacteria; order Vibrionales; family Vibrionaceae; genus Vibrio; species Vibrio sp. 2134-1. The sequence continues at coordinate 88,644 of NZ_JAWOUS010000017.1, read as the reverse complement.
TCAACTGAAGAAGGGTGGAGTCCCTCTAACAAGAGGATCTTAATCTTTTCTTTTTCCAGTGAAACTTTGGCCATTTTTCTCGTCCTTAAAATGGAAAGGTGGGCTAATGTGGCGCACATTGGGCAAAACTATTAAAAAGGGGATAATTAACAGTTTTGTAGGAAGACAAACGTTTCCCTGTGCGTCTTCTGTTCAATAAAGTAACAAAAAAAAATTGCTTTGGGTAAGAAAATTACGGAATAAGAGATAATTTTCTTATAGAAAGGAATAAAAAACGGTGCCTTGCAGCACCGTATGTAATGAAATAACAGAAAAGTGAACCAGATAGGTTCATTTTGGGCTGTTATTTATTCTTCAATTTTTGCACCTTCTGGTGTGCCAGTGATCACTACGTCTGCACCACGATGAGCGAAAAGACCCACAGTCACCACACCAGCGATGCCGTTTATTTTGTCTTCCATTTCTTTCGGGTTGGTAATTTGCATATTGTGCACATCCAGAATCACGTTGCCGTTGTCAGTCACAACGCCTTCACGGTAAGCTGGATCACCACCTAGTTTTACCAATTCACGAGCCACGTAAGAGCGTGCCATTGGGATTACTTCAACAGGCAATGGGAACTGGCCAAGTACGTCAACTGCTTTAGTGCCGTCAACGATACATACGAACTTATCAGAGATTGCTGCGACAATTTTCTCACGAGTCAGAGCCGCGCCGCCGCCTTTGATCATTTCACGTGCTGGGTTGATCTCATCTGCGCCATCAACATACACATCCAGCTTCATTACATCGTTGCACTCGTATACTTCAATACCAAGCTCTTTAAGGCGCTCAGTTGAAGCGACAGAGCTAGACACTGCACCTTTAATATCATCTTTGATAGTGCCTAGTGCATCGATGAAGTGATTCACGGTAGAGCCAGTACCAACACCGACAATGCTGCCTTTCTCAACATATTTTAGTGCTGCCCAACCAGCCGCTTTTTTCATTTCATCTTGAGTCATGCCAATCTCCTGAATAGATGTTCGTTAACGTTTGCGGGCGTGATTATAGCGGCTTACTTGTCACTTTCCCATTGCCATATTTGGCTTGGGGTCACGATCTTAGGTAATGGAATGTCCCAGCTTTCAATTGGTAAGCGTTCTACATGTTGGCAGTCATGAGCGATACCGACAGGTTTAGCACCCTCTCCAGTTACAAACCAACGTGACAGAGTACGATCGTAGTACCCCCCGCCCATGCCTAAGCGGTGTCCGATACTGTCGAACCCAACTAAAGGTGTGCAGATTAAATCAAGCTGGCGAACGGGTTTGAGGTGTCTGATATCGAGCTTGGGCTCTAAGATGCCGTACTTGTTGTAGACGAGCTGTTCATCACTTATATACTGAAGAAACAGTAACTGACCTTTAGAAAAGGGATGGATGACGGGCAGATAAACCGATTTTCCCTGTTGCCATAACCATTTAATGAGCGGTTTAGTATCAAGCTCACCGTCTGCAGAAAGGTAGATGGCAATATGTTGCGCCTGATCGATTTCAGGAAGTTGGGAAAATTGAGTAATCAGGTCGATTCCCGCTTGGTATTGCGTATCACTGCACAGAGCGTTGCGCTTTTCACGAATCAGTTTGCGGAAGTCTTGTCGAGAGAGGTCTGACATAGAGAGAATACCCCAGGGTGCCGTTGAGGATTGTGGCCCTTGAACCAGCTGGTTCAAGGCGGATCAGCAATGACAACCGTAGGCTTCTCGGTGCATGCCGAGCTTGCTCAATAGTTACCAAATACTAACCCTTAGGTATTGCTTATCGGCTCAGGGACTTAAATCCTGCTGACGCACACCCCAGGGTAAATTTTGTATTTACTGCTGTCCTTGCGTAACTTTGCTTAGTGCGTTCTCTAAAGACGCGGTGAGCTTTTCCATTCGCTCAGTAATTTCTTGCTGTTGACCATTGGATTCGTATGACTTGGTGTGCAACTCATAGCAAATATTCAATGCAGCAAAGGTCAGCAGTTGGATTTCATTGGTTACCTTAGTACGTTCGCTCATTTCTTTCAATCGGCGATCAAGATCTTTTGCCGCTGCAACAAGAGACTCTTCTTGTCCTGTCGGACAATTCACTCGTGTAAGTTTGCCTAATATTTCAACGTCGATCGCTTGATTGCTCATGATGAATAAACTCTATATTCGCGCTATCTAAGGTGTTGCTTCATACAACTACCGAGGAGCAAACTATAGGAAAACCGCTATTAAGATTCAAGCATTTCCCATCACAGAAAGAGAAATGATGACGAGATCACACAGGAATTGGGCAAATTGAACAAATGCTGTCCAAAATTGAATTTGATAGCCGTTTCAGACCACTAACCTTGATGGTAGGATATACCAATACATTATTACGCAAGAATGAGCCAAGTTATGAGTGAAATCACCCTTCCTGAATACCAATCTATTGCTGCTGAACTGCAATCTGCAAGTCTAGCAGTAACACCTGCGGAATTACATGGCTTATTTGTCGGCATGTTAAGTGGTGGATTGGCGATTAATGATCAAACTTGGCAGCCTATTCTGTTTGACTACACCAATGATGGTATGGGTTGGCCTTCTACCGCGCTAGCTTTTGCTCAAAGCGTATTCACTGTTACTGTCAATGAACTAACTGGCACGTCGATGGAGCTGTCTTTATTATTGCCAGATGAGCCGGGCGAAGAAGGCTTATTCGCATTAGCCGACAGTGTGTCCGACTTTGTAAACCACTTTATTTCTGGGCTAGGTCTAGCAGGCGTTGCTCTTAATAAAGCATCTGATGACGCTAAAGAAGCACTGGCTGATCTAGAAGAGATTGCCAAATTAGGCATTGATGAAGATGACGATCTTGGTGAACAAGCGCAATTGCTAGAGCAAGTGATTGAGCACATCAAAGCTTGCGTACTAACGATTCATGCTGAATTTGGTGTTCGTCCTGAAAGCAGCGACAAAAAACCTACTATTCACTAATCGTAGACCGTCCAGAGGTTAGTATGAAGCAATATGATGTAGTCATTGCTGGTGGTGCCATGGCTGGTGCAACGTTAGCATTGGCGATTGACCATTTGTCTCAGGGAAAGCTCCGCATTGCCGTCGTTGAGCCTTTTAAAGCACAATCAGATATGCACCCTGGTTTTGACTCTCGCTCAATCGCATTGTCTTACGGTACTGTCAATCTGTTGCGTCAACTACAGCTCTGGACGTCAGTAGAACCGTTTGTCACACCCATTGAACATATCCACGTTTCTGACCGTTCTCATGCTGGGATGACGGAGATTACCAAGCAAGAGGTTGGGGTGGGAGCTCTAGGGTATGTTGTAGAATTAGCCGATGTTGGGCGTGTATATCAAGAATTATTAGACAGCAGCGAATCAATTACGCTGTTTTGTCCTGACTCGGTTACCGATATCGAGCGCGAGCAAAACTGTACCCATGTGACGTTGAAAAGTGGTGAGCAACTTGAAGCAAAACTGCTGGTGGCTGCAGATGGTGCTGTTTCGACCTGTTGTCAGAAAATTGGTCTAGAACTTTCTGAGCAAGATTTTGAACAAGTGGCTGTCATTGCCAATATTGTGACTCAAGAACCTCATCAAGGTAGAGCCTTTGAACGTTTTACTGAAAATGGCCCTGTTGCTTTATTGCCAATGAGTGACAATCGAATGTCCTTAGTTTGGTGTTTGCACCCTGAAGAAGCCCAAGCCGTTCTTGAGTTATCTGATCAAGCATTTCTCCAGCATTTACAGAACGATTTTGGTTGGCGTTTAGGCGCGATGAAAAAAGTGGGGCGTCGTGCAAGTTACCCATTGCTTCTTCGCCATCGAAAGCAAAATATTTCACATCGCTTTGCGATTGTTGGAAATGCGGCGCAAACGCTGCACCCGATAGCTGGACAAGGCTTTAATCTCGGTATTCGCGATGTAGTCTCACTAGCAGAAGAAATTGTGCACCAAAGTGAGGATGTGGGTCTTTATCAAGGCCTGATGCGCTTTAGTCAACGTAGAGAAGCAGATCGAAGCGAAACTATTTGGCTAACCAGTGCCTTGGTGCATGTTTTTTCAAATGATTTACCCGCGATGCGAATTGGCCGAAATACTGCCTTAGCAGCGATGGATAACCTTTCTATTTTTAAGCAGCCGCTACTACGCCATACACTTGGCTTGGTAAAACGATGAACGGCCGCACTGAATTAGGTAATAAAAAGCAATGATGCAAAGTGTAGATATCGCCATCATCGGCGGAGGGATGGTTGGGTTGGCACTTGCTGCCGCGTTCAAAGACAGTGATCTGCGTGTCGCCGTTATTGAAGGTAAAGTGCCAGATGATTCGTTGAAAGAATTGCCCGATGTTCGTGTGTCTGCGCTGAGCCGCTCTAGTGAGACGATTTTGCGTAAACTTGGTGCTTGGCAGGGCATAGAACAGCGCCGAGCTTCACCTTACCATGGCATGGAAGTATGGGAACAAGATAGCTTTGCCAGTATTGAATTTAATGCACAAAGTATGGCACAACCTGATTTAGGGCACATTGTTGAGAATCGTGTGATTCAACTTGCGCTGCTTGAACAAGTCCAAAAGCTCGATAACGTCACTATGTTTATGCCTGCACGTTGCGCGACTCTCGCGGTCGGTGAGCAAGAAAGCTGGCTGACGCTCGATAATGGCCAAGCCATGACCGCTAAATTAGTGGTCGGAGCCGATGGGGCGAATTCGTGGCTTCGCCATCAAATGGATATTCCATTAACGCATTGGGACTATGGTCATCATGCTTTGGTCGCGAATGTCAAAACTGCTATGCCACACAACAGCATTGCGCGCCAGATATTTACTCCTCACGGACCGTTGGCATTTTTGCCAATGTCGCAACCAGATATGTGCTCTATTGTTTGGTCCACGGAGCCAAATCGAGCAGAGCAGTTAGTGGCGATGAGTGAACATGATTTCAATAAAGCGTTGACGAGTGAGTTTGATGCTCGACTTGGTCTATGTGAAGTAGTGGGAGAGCGTGCTGCGTTTCCTTTGAAAATGCGCTATGCGCGAGATTTTGTTGTCGAGCGAGTCGCGCTGGTTGGTGATGCGGCCCATACCATTCACCCATTAGCGGGGCAGGGTGTGAATTTAGGTTTATTAGATGCGGCCAGTCTTGCTCAAGAAGTATTAGCACTTTGGAAGCAGGGTCAAGATATCGGCAGTAAACGCAACCTAAGAAGCTACGAGCGTTGGCGAAAAGCGGAAGCGGCAAAGATGATCGCTACTATGCAAGGGTTTCGAGATTTGTTCTCTGGCGAGAACCCTGCTAAGAAGCTTGTTCGTGGCATTGGCTTGAGTTTAGCGGGGCAACTGCCGGGAGCGAAAGATGAGATCATGAAGCGCGCGCTTGGTTTAAAGGGACACTTGCCGGATCTGGCGCGTCAGTAAGTGCAAAGCGAACTTCAAATACACAAAAGGCTGGTTAATCCAGCCTTTGTTTTATCAACATTTTGCTAAGCATATGCGCATCGGAGTTTCATTATTTCTTGATTGATCTCTTTGACCGCTCGGAAATGGCGTTGCTCTGCTTTCTCCGGCAGTATTAACTTACCGTTATCAAACTCGAATCTACCGACCCCGTAAATATAAATTCTTCCTTTAAAAAGACGACTTATATGTTTAGCAATCATACTTGGTGTATAGCGCTTAAACAGTCTCATATTTACTTTCCTTTTATCTAACCTAGCCTAGGTATTCTACGTTCTGGACGCGAAAATTATTGTGACAGCAATAGTATTAAATACAGATGTAGGGTGTTGCGTCAGAGAATTGTGTTGTCTTAGACAATTTGACAGTGTCATCTCTTAAATAGCGTGAGGATTACCCCAAAAATAACCTCTCTAAAGGAACCCTTACGCCAATACACTCCTTTTTACGTGACGCATTAAGCAATAGTTTTGTTACAGAATTAAGAATAGAACGAAAACGGTTGTTTGCTAGTTGTTTCTATTAAGGTCGTGCTTCGCGTAACACACTTTACGTTCTAACGATTAGAGGAAATGAAAGAGAAAAAGTTCCACGTAAAAAAAAGCCCGCTTCAGCGGGCGAATAGTCACAGATGCATTACACAAAAGTGGATAACTAACTGCATGAATGCTGTCACTCAGCTAGCTGACTCACTTTATATTGGTTAAGTGCTTGTTTGAAACTTAACCAACAAATTCAGCATATACGAGTTTTATCTTTGTGACTATTTATGTTTTATATGTGATTAAAAATTCTCATGTCTATTTTTGTAGATATGAGCGAGATCACGCAGTGATAGAAACACTACGTGTCATTACATTGTTTTTAGACGATTAACGACAGATCTCAGCTACGGTCGGCTGGCACAATTGGATAAGATCTTGAATAGAAAGCGCCAGCCCAGCCATTCGATCGCCACTGCTGATCGTGACTTCCTGTTCTTCTAGTAAGCTGGGGTCGAACACGATTGGCATATGACGTTTGAGTAACAGAGGAGTGACAGTACCAACTTTGTAACCAGTGATGGACTCAACATCGGCTTGATCAACACAAGTCATCCGGCGACATTTCAGTAACGAGCGCACTTTTTTGGGATCAACGCTACGATCACCTGGTGCACAGGCGAGTGCATATTGATTACCCATGTCTCGTAGCAAGATTGCTTTCACCATTTGAGAAGGGCGAATGCCGCGTTGGTGCGCGGCATCCTCAATGGTGGTTGATGGTCTTTGATGCGGTAACAGACGAAACGGAATGTGTTGGTCTGTGAGAAATTGCATCAAAGGAGTATTGATTGTATTACTCATCATCAAGACTGTAAGGCAGTGATTCGATTGTCCATTCACATTCTGGTTGCGCAACTAAACGAAGACGAGTGTATTCATCGAGATTATTAGGCAGTACGATCAGGCCAATCGCGTGATTGTCACTGAACTGGTAGTGATTTAATAAAGCACCTACTGAACGCCAGTTTTCACCTACGCTGCGTTCGATCTCAATTGGTTCGTCACTGAATGGAGCAGAAGTTGCACCTTTTACGATATACATCGCACGTTTATTGGTACCGCGATACTTCGCTCGTGCTACCGTTTCTTGTCCCGTGTAGCAGCCCTTTGTGAAGCTTATGCCTCCTAAAGCTTGCACGTTGAGTGCTTGTGGAATGTGAGCATTCTGCGCGGATGCAGAGACAAATGGTAAACCTGCCTCAATATCGAAACGATTCCAAAGCTCATTTGTCGTAAAGACAGCGTCGGTAGTTTCAACGATTTGCTGTGCTTTTGGCGCACTTAATATCAGTAACCAACGATCTTGTGCAACTTGCACTGCTGTGCCACCGTCAACTGGGCGAACGCTGCCAGTTGTCTTGCTCATTGTTGAAATGAATTCGTCGGCTTTGACGCCAGCAACACCTAAGATAACGTCATCAGAAGCTTCAATCGTTACTTTAGAGAAAATGGCGTATTTCTTTATTTCACTAAGTTCTACGTCAATCGCCGATTTTGGTTGGATCATGCCGTAGCCATCATGATGATGGAAAAGCCGGAACACGCTCCACACTTTGCCTTTTGCATCACAATGTGCGCCCAGTGTTGATTGGTCTTGTTCTAAAGAAACAACATCGCAGGTAACCTGACCTTGTAAGTATGATTTTTTATCATCACCGATCATGGTGATCATGCCGAAGTTATCCAGCAGTGAGATAGATAACTCTGGAAGTGCGTCTTGAGTTGAGAGAGGTAATGCTGAAAAACGAGTTTGCCATTCCATAATTACAATGCCTTTTGAAGATATTTTTCCGCTATGTTATACCCAAATAACCTTGAGATACTAGGGGAGCGATTTACGAATCAACATTTGTCTGCTTTCACTATCGTATTGTGACCCGCACACTAGTGACGTAGCACATCCCTTGTTACACTCCGCACTAACAACAAGACATCTATGAAGGAATAGTGAATGTACACTCCGGAAGAAAAAGCGCGTATTAAATGGGCTTGTCGTCGAGGCATGCTTGAGCTTGACGTAGTAATTATGCCGTTTTTTGAAGAGTGCTTTGATACTCTGAGTGAACAAGAGCAGCGTGACTTTGTTTCTTTACTTGAATGCGATGATCCTGATCTGTTTACTTGGGTAATGGGGCATGGCCGTAGCGAAAATTTAGGTCATGCAGCAATGGTTGATAAAATTGTCGCCCATAACCTCAGCAAAGTTCGTTAATTTTACTGCTTCTCCCTCTCTGACTGCCCGAGTCTTCAATGTTGTACTTTTCTTATTGATGACTTGGGCTGTTATCTTCTCTAGCATTCCGCTCGTATTATCGACTTATTTGTTATTACTGATTGTTAAGGCTCTCTCAAGCCAAGGCCTTGTTCAACCTACAAGTCATGGGCATTGGTATGTGCACTGCGATGGCTCAGTTAGGTTTGATGCCCTTGAGTGTGGCGAATACTCGGAAGATATTGAGTCCGAAAAGGGTCATTTACAGCGAGTTGATACATCGGCATCACCATTCAAGATAACATTCCAATTGCAATCTGGCCGTAGTGTTACGATTTGGCGTGATAGCTGTGACGATGAGCAGTATCGTCAATTATCTTTGGTATTACGCCAATGGGAAATGAAACAGGGAGCTAATGCTCCCTGCTGATGTAATAGTTTACTCGGTAGAGTTAAAGCTGTTTAGCTGGAACCAAAATCGTTGGTCCGCTGTTTTCCAGTTGGTTCGGATAGTCAAGCGTGTAGTGCAAACCTCGACTCTCTTTACGCTGCATCGCACAACGAACCATCAACTCTGCTACTTGTAAAAGGTTACGCAGTTCTAATAAGTTGTTCGATACTCGAAAATTGCTGTAGTACTCGTGTGTTTCTTGTTGCAACAGTTGGATACGGCGTAAGGCGCGCTCTAAACGCTTGTCAGTTCGCACAATGCCCATGTAGTCCCACATAAACAGACGAAGCTCGTGCCAGTTGTGCTGAATGATCACTTCTTCATCACTATTGGTTACTTTGCTTTCATCCCAACATGGCACCTGTGAAGGTAGCTCAACGTTAGTGTGATGTTTTAGAATATCTTTTGCCGCAGACCAAGCATAAACCACGCATTCGAGAAGTGAGTTTGATGCCATGCGGTTAGCACCATGCAGCCCGGTGTAGCTAACTTCACCAATCGCATACAAATTTTTCAGATCGGTGCAGCCATTTCTATCCACCATGACACCGCCACAAGTGTAGTGTGCAGCAGGTACGATTGGGATTGGCTCTTTAGTCATGTCAATGCCCAAGTCCATCAAACGTGAATAAATGGTTGGGAAGTGTTTCGTAATAAAGTCAGCAGGCTTATGGCTGATGTCGAGATACATACAGTCGGCACCTAAACGCTTCATTTCGAAGTCGATAGCACGAGCCACGACGTCACGCGGAGCAAGCTCTTTACGTTCATCGAAATCTGGCATAAAGCGAGAACCATCTGGACGACGCAGGTAAGCACCTTCGCCACGTAACGCTTCAGTTAGCAAGAAGTTACGTGCTTCTGGGTGATATAAACACGTAGGGTGGAACTGGTTAAATTCCATATTCGCCACACGACACCCTGCACGCCAAGCAATCGCAATACCATCACCAGACGACACATCTGGGTTAGAGGTGTATTGATAAACCTTTGAAGCACCACCTGTAGCGAGAACCACAAATTTGGCTCGCACGGTTTCGACATGCTCTTCGTTGCGGTTCCAAATATAAGCACCGATAACTTTGTTTTTATCACCGCCAATTTTGTCTTCGGTGATTAAGTCCAGAGCATTGTGACGTTCGAGAACATGAATGTTTGGATGGTTATGAGCGTTATCTTGCAGGGAGGTTTGCATCGCCATACCTGTCGCATCTGCCGCGTGAAGAATACGACGACGGCTATGACCACCTTCACGAGTTAAGTGGTAGCGAGGTTCATCGTCAGAGTCATCTTCTTCACGATCAAATGGGACACCACCGTCAATCAACCACTGTACGCACTCTTTTGAATGCTCAGCAATGAACCTTACGGTCTCCTCATCGCAAATACCATTCCCGGCGATTTGCGTGTCTTCAACGTGTGAATCAATGGTGTCTGACTCATCAAATACGGCAGCGATACCGCCTTGAGCATAGTATGTCGCCCCTTCGCTGCGTGGTCCTTTACTCAGCACCATCACCTTACAGTGGTTAGCAACGCGCAAAGCCAACGACAAACCTGCCGCGCCACTCCCTACCACTAATACATCACACTCATGTTCACGATTTGTGTTCATATAACTTTTATAATCCCAAGCTAAGGTAACAAGGCTACCTTGTGTATTATTTGCACACCATGTGCATTCCATTATCGCGACATCTGTCGCTAAGGGCTAAGTTGGGAGACCTATCGACGTCCGTGTTACGGCGGTGACTGAGCCACTCTTCTTTTTCATGCAGAGCATGAGCATGCTTCCTAAGTTATAATTTGTAACGCGGTGTTCAGATAGCCATTAGCCATGCAAATGAAAAGTAATAGTTTGTCAATGCCATTGCTTTTCCATGCTCGACCCAGCACAATCTGGGACAGAGATCATTCATTATACCCATTTCCCTCCAAGATGCTCGCTTGTCAAACTTAGACTAAAGTCAGGCAGCGGTGGTCATTTGGGTACAGACATCACACTGTGAAAAAACAATGACAAAAAACTTGAGAAACCATGGAACTTTCTCATTCACGTTAGGGTCACAATAGTGCTCAAGTAAGCAGTGGTGTCAATACTACGTTTTGCATAATTAGTACCCATATCTGAGAAGAGTAGGGGCATAACAAATAGGAGTATCCGCTCGAATGAACGAGCAGCTGACCGATCAAGTATTGATTGAGCGAGTTCAGAATGGCGATAAGCAAGCATTCAACCTGTTGGTAACAAAGTACCAGAATAAGGTATGTAATCTTATTTCCAGATACGTTAGTAATCCTGGCGATGTACCAGATGTAGCACAAGAAGCGTTTATTAAAGCTTACCGAGCTATCCCTAGCTTTCGTGGGGAAAGTGCGTTTTATACGTGGCTGTATCGCATTGCAGTGAATACTGCGAAAAATCACATTGTTGCTCAAGGGCGTAGACCTCCAGCGACAGATGTCGATGCTGAAGATGCTGAATTTTACGAAACAGGTAGTGCACTTAAAGAAATATCGAACCCTGAGAACTTAACGTTGTCCAAAGAATTGCAACGGGTGGTGTTCAGTGCAATCGAAGCTTTACCTGAAGATTTAAAAACCGCAATGACATTACGAGAGCTCGATGGCTTGAGTTATGAAGAAATTGCAGAAGTGATGGATTGCCCGGTAGGAACGGTACGATCGCGTATCTTCCGTGCTCGTGAGGCGGTGGAAAAGAAAATCAGACCTCTTTTGCAACGCTAGTACAAGTAATAACTATGGTGAAAATAATGGCTGACAAAGAAAAACTTTCAGCTCTCATGGATGGAGAATTGGTCGATAAGGCTTTAATTCAAGAGTTAGAGCAAGACCAAGAGAGCCGTGATGCTTGGCAGAACTATCACCTGATTGGTGATGTGATGCGAGGCGAAGCGCCAGCAAAACCTGAGTGGAATATTGCTGAAAGCGTGGCGTTAGCGTTAGAAGATGAACCTGCACACCGTGCGTTTGATTCGCACAGTGCAAATGTTATCTCAATTGCGGATACGCCAAAAGAGTCGCAACCAGAACCGCAAAAAGCAAAACGTCAGTTGCCAGGTTGGTTGACGCAGTTTGGTCAAGTTGCTGTTGCTGCATGTGTATCGCTTGTTGTTATTTTAGGTGTACAGCAGTACGGTGGTAGCGATTCAATGTCGCCGCAAACAGATCAATTACCTGTATTGCAGACGGTTCCGTTTGCTGGCAGCGCAGAACCAGTGAGTTTGACTCGTGAGTCTGTAGAACGTTCTGTAGGCGAGGCAAATATGCAAGAGCAGCGCAAGCGTGTTCATGCTATGCTGCGAGACTACGAATTGCAGTTACGAATTAACAGTGATGCATCTCAACAAGATGCAAATCTGAATCCGGATATTGAATGAAAAAATTTCTGATCAGCGCTTGCGCTCTGTTCAGTATGATGTCTTCTCAAGCCTTTGCTGGTGATAAGCCAGCGGAGGCTTTATTGCATCAAATGAGCGAGGCGAGTAAGAATTTAAGTTACGAACTCTCTTATATCCTTATCAAAAAGAACAGCATTGAGCCGTTGCTGTATCGTCATGCCACGCATGGTGACGATCAATATGCTCATCTTGTCTACTTAAGTGGCCCTGTGCGTGAAGTGATTCGTCGCGGAACTGAAGTAAGTTATATCGAAACGGGTTTAGAACCATTCACCATCGAGTCAGGTAAAATGGTCGCTCCGACTATGCCTATGCTCAACACCAATATCGATGAGCTAAACTTGTATTACGACTATGTAAAAGTGGGTAGAGCTCGTGAAGCTGGTGTGGCAACACAAGTGCTGCGTATTGTTCCTAAAGACGGTCTGCGCTATTCATACGTACTATGGATCGATGAGAAGAGTAAATTGCCGTTACGTGCCGACCTTGTGGACCGCGATGGTGAGATGCTTGAACAATATCGCACTATTTCTTACACGGTAAACCCAAAAATCGCAGAGTTAATGAGTGGCCTGCAAGATGTTCAATTACCTGCTGTTCTCACCATGCCAAAAGGCGATATTGGGACCAGTAATTGGCAGGTTGGTTGGATCCCTGAGGGTTTCGAGCCGAACGAGCTCAACCGCTATCGAATGGCCGTTACTAATCAAATGGTGGAGAGCCAGCTGTATTCTGATGGTCTGTTTAGCTTCTCTGTTTACGTAGCAAACAAAGATGAGCATTCGTTAAAAGGGCAGTTGGTTCGCCAAGGCAGAAGAACGCTACACAGTTTTGTGAGCGGTCAACATGAAATCTCTGTTGTAGGAGACATTCCACCGACCACAGCACAGCGTATAGCCCAATCTGTCACATTTAATGTAACAAAGAGTAAATAACAATGATGACCGCGTTGGCTACCGTGACAGACGTGCATCGTCGCGGCAAGCAATACGAAATTGATTTAAGTTGCGAACAGCAGACCAGTTGCAGTAGTTGCTCTTCACAGAAAAGCTGTGGAACGGGCGTTGTTACTAAAGCCATTGGTAACAAGAGTTTATCTTGGCACCTGCGCACGGATAAATCGGTGAAAATAGGTCAAGTCGTCGAGATTGGTTTTCCTGAGTCGAGCCTAATAAAATCAGCAATGGCGGTTTATTTACTGCCATTGTTTGGTTTGATTATCGGTGCGATGTTTGGTCACTTCCTATTAGCGCCGCTGACAGCCGGCGGGGAAGGCATCATCATATTGGCATCGGTATTGTTTGCCGCTGGTGGAATGTGGATCGCAAAACGTGTTTCTCGTCCGTTAGAAGATGAATCTAAGCGCCAAGTTACCCTCGTTCGGGTACTTGGAGAGCCAATCCAGTAAGTGCTGTCCCCCTCCACTAAAGGTTATTTGGGTATGTACTTTAAATTACGTGCGCCCGTTAACGAAATTCGGTAGAATCTGCCAACTTGATTGAAATGCCGTCAGTAGATGGCGTTTCTTACTGTCCCTATTTGTAAAGAGTTAGTCACCCTAAATCTATGAAGCACATTCGTAACTTTTCGATTATCGCCCACATCGACCATGGTAAGTCGACCCTATCAGACCGTCTAATCCAAGTTTGTGGCGGGTTAACCGATCGTGAAATGGCCGCACAGGTTCTGGATTCAATGGATCTTGAACGTGAGCGTGGCATCACCATCAAATCTCAGAGTGTGACGCTAAACTACACCGCTAAAGACGGTGAGACGTATCAGCTGAACTTCATCGATACTCCGGGGCACGTTGACTTTGCATATGAAGTATCACGTTCTCTAGCGGCTTGTGAAGGTGCGCTATTGGTTGTGGATGCGGGTCAAGGTGTTGAGGCTCAAACACTGGCTAACTGTTACACCGCGATCGAAATGGATCTAGAGGTTGTGCCAATCTTAAACAAGATTGACCTACCTGCAGCTGATCCTGAGCGTGTAGCGGAAGAAATTGAAGAAATCGTTGGTATCGATGCAATGGAAGCAACCCGCTGTTCTGCGAAGACAGGCATCGGTGTTGATGACGTTCTAGAGAACATTGTGTCAGCGATTCCAGCACCGGAAGGTGATCCAGATGCGCCACTACAAGCGCTGATCATTGACTCATGGTTTGATAACTACCTTGGCGTTGTTTCTTTAGTGCGTATTAAAAACGGCGAACTGAAGAAGAACGATAAGATCAAAGTGATGAGTACGGGCCAAGTTTGGGGTGTAGATCGTCTTGGTATCTTTACGCCAAAACAAGTAGATACCGATATCCTTCGTACTGGTGAAGTAGGTTGGGTTGTTTGTGGTATCAAAGACATTCTTGGTGCCCCTGTTGGTGATACGCTGACTCTAGCGAAGAATGGTTGTGATAAACCGCTACCAGGCTTTAAGAAAGTTAAACCTCAGGTTTACGCAGGTCTGTTCCCTGTATCTTCTGACGATTACGAGAACTTCCGTGACGCACTAGGCAAACTAAGCCTTAACGACGCATCGCTATTCTACGAGCCAGAAAACTCTGCGGCACTTGGCTTTGGTTTCCGTTGTGGTTTCCTTGGCATGTTGCACATGGAAATCATCCAAGAGCGTCTAGAGCGTGAATACGACTTGGATCTTATCACCACAGCACCAACGGTAGTTTACGAAGTTGAGAAGACGGATGGCGATCTGCTGTATGTTGATAGCCCAGCAAAACTACCAGCGATCAATGACATTGAAGAAATTCGTGAACCGATTGCGCGTTGTAATATCCTTGTGCCTTCAGAGTACCTAGGTAACGTAATCACTCTGTGTGTTGAAAAGCGAGGCAGTCAAGTTGATATGGTTTACCACGGTAACCAAGTCGCTGTGACTTACGATATTCCAATGGCCGAAGTGGTACTGGATTTCTTCGACCGTCTGAAATCAACATCACGCGGTTACGCATCTTTGGATTACAACTTCCAACGTTTTGAAGCTTCGAACATGGTACGTGTAGACGTTCTTCTTAACGGTGATACTGTTGATGCATTGGCGATGATTACACACAAAGATCAGTCTCAGACTCGCGGTCGTCAGTTGGTAGAGAAGATGAAAGAATTCATCCCTCGCCAAATGTTTGATATCGCAATCCAAGCGGCAATTGGTAACCACATTATCGCTCGTTCAACGGTAAAACAGTTGCGTAAGAACGTTATTGCGAAATGTTACGGCGGTGACGTAAGTCGTAAGAAGAAACTTCTGAAGAAACAGAAAGAAGGTAAGAAACGCATGAAGCAGATCGGTAACGTTGAGCTGCCTCAAGAAGCGTTCCTAGCCATCCTTCACGTAGGTAAAGACTAAAGTTGAACTTTGTCTCACACTTGTCGGTCTTAAGACGTTAGATATTAAAATAAGTGAAAGGGTTTCGGCTCTTTCACTTTCGTATTTTTAGATAAGGGAATTTAATGGCGAATACATTCTCACTGATGTTGGTTATTGCGACTTTGGTAACTGGCGTGGTTTGGCTATTGGAAAAGCTGGTTTTCGCGAAAAAGCGTCAGGAAAAACTGGCTGAGATTCAAGCTCAGACGTCTAATGGTTTGGATGCAGTGACCTTGCAAAAAGTAGAGCGTCAGCCTTGGTGGGTTGAAAATAGCGTCTCTATTTTTCCTGTGATCGCGTTCGTTTTAGTATTACGTTCTTTTATCTACGAACCATTTCAAATCCCATCAGGCTCAATGATGCCTACCTTGCTAGTTGGCGATTTCATTTTAGTTGAGAAGTACGCGTACGGTCTAAAAGACCCAGTATGGCGTACTCAGCTAGTGGAAACTGGTAAGCCTGAGCGTGGTGATATCGTGGTATTCAAATACCCACCACAACCAAGTGTGGACTACATTAAGCGTGTAGTTGGTTTACCTGGTGATATCGTGCGTTATTCAAGTGATAAGCAGCTTTGCGTGCAAAGCCAAGGCGAATCGGCATGTAAGCCAGTTAAACTGAGCAATGTTGAAGAAAGTCAGTTTAGCTCGAACGGTATTCCAATGATCCAACTGGATGAAAAATTGGGTAACGTTGAGCACAATATTTTGGTTAACCCTCTTGTGCGTAACCGCGTGGAGCAATATTTCCCACGCAGCGGCACGACAGAGTGGGTTGTACCACAAGGTCAGTATTTTGTGATGGGTGATAACCGTGACAACAGTGCTGACAGCCGTTACTGGGGCTTTGTTCCAGAAGCAAACTTAGTCGGTAAAGCTGTCGCGATCTGGATCAGCTTCGAGTTTGATCGTGGCGCAGATAGTGTTCTACCTTCATGGATTCCAACTGGTGTGCGTTTTAACCGCATCGGTGGCATTCACTAACCATTCAAATATCGAGAGAGTATGAATTCTCCAATTGATAAACTAGAGAGAAAGCTCGGCTACCAGTTTCAAGATGCCGGGCTTATCAATTTGGCGCTGACGCACCGCAGCGCCAACAGTAAGCACAATGAACGTCTTGAGTTTCTGGGCGATTCAATTTTAAGTTTTGTCATCGCTGATGATCTGTACCATCGTTTCCCAAAAGTGAACGAAGGTGACATGAGCCGCATGCGTGCTACTTTGGTTCGCGGACATACATTGGCGGAACTGGGTCGTGAATTCGATCTAGGAGATTATTTAAAATTAGGTCCAGGTGAATTGAAGAGTGGCGGTTTTCGCCGAGACTCTATTTTAGCCGATGCGGTTGAAGCCATTATTGGCGCAATTTACCTAGACAGTGATCTTGAAGTTGTGCGAGGCATTGTACTGAGTTGGTATCAGTCACGCCTTGAAGCCATTAAACCTGGCGTCTCACAAAAAGATCCGAAAACTCGCCTACAAGAGTTCCTACAAGGCAGAAGAAAACCGCTGCCTGTGTACACAGTGACTAATATTAAAGGTGAAGCGCACAACCAAGAGTTTACGGTTGAGTGTGAAGTAGCAGGTGTGGATAAGCCTGTAATCGGTAAAGGCACCAGCCGCCGCAAGGCAGAACAAGCGGCTGCTGAAACAGCACTTGAGCAATTAACAAATGGCTGATAACGAATTCGATATCGATGCGTTTTTCGCATCACAAGGTGAGCCAAGCTCGCCAGAAAACCAACACTGTGGCTTTATTGCTATTGTTGGTCGTCCAAACGTAGGTAAGTCGACACTTTTGAACAAGATTTTGGGTCAGAAGATTTCGATCACCTCTCGTAAGCCGCAAACGACACGCCACCGTATTATGGGTGTGGATACGGACGGCGATTACCAAGCGATTTACGTCGACACGCCTGGACTTCACATTGAAGAAAAGCGTGCGATCAACCGTTTGATGAACCGTGCAGCTAACTCGTCATTGAGTGATGTAAACCTTGTGTTCTTCTTAGTCGATGGTACGCATTGGACTAAAGACGATGAGATGGTGCTGACCAAACTTCAAAAATCGAACTTCCCAGTTGTGCTTTGTGTAAACAAGGTCGACAACGTACAAGATCGTAACGACGTGATGCTACACATGGCGGAGATGTCGAAGAAGATGGACTTCGTGGATGTTGTGCCAATCTCTGCCAAGCAAGGTAAGAACATTGACGTACTGCGTAAGCACGTGCGTAATCACTTACCTAAAGCAACGCATCACTTCCCAGAAGAATACGTGACTGACCGTTCTCAGCGTTTTATGGCGTCTGAGATTGTGCGTGAAAAGCTGATGCGCTTTACTGGTGAAGAGCTGCCATACTCAGTAACGGTTGAGATTGAACGTTTTGATTACAACCCAGAAACCGACGGTTTCCACATCAATGCATTGATTCTTGTTGAGCGTAATGGCCAGAAGAAAATGGTGATTGGCAAAGGCGGCGAGAAGATTAAAACCATTGGTCGCGAAGCGCGTTTAGATATGGAAGAATTGTTCGGTCGTAAGGTTTACCTAGAAACTTGGGTAAAAGTGAAATCTGGCTGGGCAGACGACGAACGAGCGTTGCGATCGTTGGGTTATATAGACGATTTATAATCTTGGCTGCGAAGGTGCTTCGCTCCAACATCGATGAAAAATCAGTATCGATTAAAATAAGGAGCCGCTCGGCTCCTTATTTTTTATTTCACACTTTTTAGGCACAATGACTTAGATGAGTAATCTGTCTTCCGAAGGTTTACAGCGCTGTTTTGTATTGCACCGACGCCCTTACAGTGAATCGAGCTTAATCCTTGATGTATTTAGTGAGGAATATGGCCGAATGACTTTAATGGCCAAAGGCGCGCGCAGTAAGCGTTCGAACTTAAAAGGCGCATTGCAACCTTTTACCCCGCTATTACTTAAATGGTCGGGGAAAGGCTCAATGAAAACTTTGCGTCAAGCCGAGCCGATAAGTCTAGGTTTGCCGTTAACGGGCATTAATCTCTACTCAGCCATGTACGTCAATGAACTGATTGGCCGTATTTTGATGGCTGAAGTGCCGATGCCAGCACTATTTCATGATTATTTGCATGCGTTAACCGAGTTGGCGCACAACGAGAACCCTGAGCCTGCACTGCGTCGTTTTGAGTTAGCCTTGCTGTCTGCGATGGGGTATGGCGTGGATTTTTTGCATTGTGCAGGTACCGGCGAGCCCGTCGATCCAGAAATGACCTATCGTTACCGGGAACAGAAAGGGTTTATTGCTTCGGTTAGGCGCGATAACCTCACGTTTTTAGGGAATGAACTGATTGCTATCAGTGAGCGGCGGTTCGTCACTAAAGAGCAGCTAAAAGCGGCAAAACGCTTTACACGTATAGCCTTAAAGCCGTATCTTGGCGGCAAACCTTTAAAAAGTCGTGAATTTTTCATTCAGACCCCCAGAGCACGGAGTAACGGAAAATGAGCTCAATTTATTTAGGCGTCAATATCGACCATATTGCCACTCTACGTAATGCACGTGGTACAAAATACCCAGATCCTGTTCACGCTGCTGAAATTGCAGAGCGTGCAGGCGCGGACGGTATCACTATCCACTTACGTGAAGACCGTCGCCATATTTTGGATCGTGATGTACGTATTCTGCGTGAAACCATTCAAACGCGTATGAATCTAGAGATGGCAGTGACGGACGAAATGGTTGAGATTGCGCTGCAAACTAAACCAGAGTTTGTGTGTCTAGTGCCTGAAAAGCGTGAAGAACTGACGACGGAAGGTGGCTTAGATGTTGTAGGGCAGCTTGAAAAAATTAAAGCTGCGACGAAAAAGCTGACAGATGCCGGCATTAAAGTTTCGCTCTTTATTGATGCTGACCGTCAACAGATTGAAGCTGCGAAAAAGTGTGGCGCTCCGTTTATTGAGCTACATACTGGCCACTATGCAGATGCGACGACAGAAGACGAACAGCAAGCTGAACTGAAGAAGATTGCTGCTGGTGCGAGTTATGCACATGACCTAGGTATTATTGTTAATGCCGGGCATGGCCTGACTTATCACAATGTCGCACCAATTGCTGCATTACCAGAAATTTACGAACTCAACATTGGTCACTCAATCATTGGTCGCGCAGTATTTGATGGTTTAAATAAAGCGGTTGCTGACATGAAAGCACTGATGATTGAGGCTCGCCAGTCATAGGGCTATCTAGATGGCGATTATAGGGTTAGGGACCGACATTGCAGAAATTGAGCGTATTGAAAAAGCGTTAGCTCGTAGTGGTGAACCTTTTGCTCAGCGGATTCTTTCAGAAGAAGAAATGGCCAAATTCTCACAGCTTAAGCTGCAAGGTCGTTATCTTGCTAAGCGCTTTGCAGTTAAAGAAGCGGCCTCAAAAGCATTGGGAACAGGGATCGCAAAAGGGGTCACGTTTCACGACTTTTCCATCTCGAACGATGAGCTTGGAAAACCAGTGCTCGCATTGACGGGCACAGCCAAGCAAATAGCGGATGCGATGGGTGTTAACCACATTCACCTGTCCATTTCCGATGAGCGTCATTACGCTGTGGCGACGGTCATTTTTGAATCCTAGCTTGTAAGTCTTAAACAAAATACTAAAAAGCCAGAGCATTTGCTCTGGCTTTTGTTTCTCTTCAATAGATCACTGTTCAAGGTATAACTTTGCGGTTGTTGTTACTTTAATCATTTCATCTTGCAGCTCGAACATTTCAGGCTCAACCTCCTCAAGACTGATCCCTGAGCGCAGTGCTTGCTCAAGCGTCGCACAGAGTGACTTCAGTCTTGGAACGCCACAATATGAACTACTGCCGTGCAGCTTATGGATGACATGAATTAGGTCATCACGAGAGATATCTTCTTGCTCTAGAGCTTGGTCAACAACCGCTTCTACTTCAGGGATGAACTCAATCAACATGCGCAGCATATCTTTGGCGAGATCCTCTTTATTCGCGCTCTGTTTCAAGGCCGCTTGCCAATCAATAATCACATCCTGTTGAGGTGAAGAAACGGATTGTGGTGCGCTTCCTTCAGGTTCATCAACGTATGAAGGGGCGACTTTGCCAATGCTCTCTGTACAAGCATTGGGGTTCCAGTGAACCAAAACCTGTTGTAGCACATGCTCTTCAATAGGTTTGGTCAAGTAGTCATCCATTCCTGCCGAGAGCAAGCGGTCTCGTTCCCCTGCCATGGCATGCGCCGTTACCGCAATCACTGGCGTGTCTTTATTTAGCTCCAACTCTTTAATGTGCTTACAAGCGGTCACCCCATCCATTTGTGGCATTTGGATATCCATGAAGATTAAATCGTACTTTTTCTCTGTCGCCAGGTTCACCGCTTGCTGGCCATTGCTACAGGCGGTGACGGTTTCTACTCGTTCGCGGAGCAGTGCAGAGATCAGCTTCAAGTTTGCAGGGTTGTCATCCACTGCTAGTACAGTCAGAGGTAAACGGTCCCCTTCGCTTGGCGTAATTGGAGCGCTTAATACCGGTGGCGATTCTACATGTTCGCTAATCAGGCTTTGTAGCAATTTACGGCGAGACAATGGCTTGGTCAGGCACTGGACATGATGCTCAGTCATTATATGGTCCGCAAGCGCCAATTCGGTACTCGGTGTCCCTAGGAGAACACTTGGAGCCATGCGTTTTGCTTGTTCTATCCAAGGTGTAATAACTTCCGCATCGTGAGTCTGGTTGGCCGCTAAATTCAACAGTACATAATCATATTGTTCTTCGTTGTTTGGTAGCGAAGAGCGGTAGGTTACTAAAATACCCTCCTGACTTAGAATCTGTTGGGTTACGGATGCGGCTTGCATGTTTGGTTCAATCAGCAGTAACTGCTTCCCAGTCAGAAGTTCCACTTCAATCAGTTCGCTCATTGGCATCTCGGTTGAGTGCAAGCGCACCGTAAACCAGAAGGTTGAACCTTGGTGTAGACGGCTGGTTAAACTGATTTCGCCGCCCATCTGGCTCACCAGTTTCTGAGTGATAACCAGACCAAGGCCAGTACCACCGTAACGACGGGAAATACTGGCGTCCGCTTGGCTAAAGGCTTGGAACAACTGCGCTTGCTGACGCTCAGAGATACCAATACCGGTATCACGCACCATGAATTGTAGTTCGACGGAGTCTCCTGATTGAGAGCGCATTTCTACGCTAACATCAATGTTGCCTCGCTCGGTAAACTTGATTGAGTTACCGACTAAGTTCGTCAAAATTTGCTGGATACGTAGTGGATCCCCAACTAAACCTGGTGGAATTTTAGGGTCCACTTTTAGGGTGATTTCTAACCCTTTCTCATGTGCACTTGTGGCTTGTAGGTTAATTACCTCTTCTAAACTTTCTCGGAAATCAAAAGGAATGTTTTCCAGCGCCAGCTTACCCGCTTCAAGTTTCGAGAAGTCGAGAATGTCATTGATGATATTCAGCAAGTTGTTCGCCGATTTCTCAATCGTCTGTAGGTAATCCGTTTGGCTGTTAGAAAGCTGCGTTTTAAGCATTTGACGAGTAAAGCCAATCACCCCATTGAGCGGAGTACGCAGCTCGTGCGACATGTTCGCCAAGAACTCTGACTTAACCCTGGCCGCTTCTTGCGCGCGTTTCTTCGCGATATCCAGCTCAACGTTCTGAATTTCTAGCTGCTCAAGCGTTTCACGTAAGTCGGACGTGGCTTGGTCTATACTGTGCTGCATCTCTACGTGATATTCTGATAACGATACCGCCATGGCGTTGATGCCATTTTTTAGCTGGTCTAACTCACCGTGCATTTTGCCTTCGATACGCACATCCAGATGACCACGGCGAATGCGGTCAACGACATTCTTCATGTGGGTGATAGGTTGGGTCACATCGTGCATTAGACGTGAAGCAAACACACTTGCTAAGCCAAGACCGAGAACCAGAACTAAAAACGCAGAGAAGACTTCTTGATACTGTTGCAGCCTCAAGGAGGATAGATCTAACTCGACGGCGATGTAACCAATCGCTTTTGTGCCTTGGCTTTCGTTCGACAACTCCGCTAAGTAGTGACCTTCTGACAAAATGGGGACACGCAATATCAGTGAGTTTTCGTAGATTTCCGAATTACCCAGTTGCGGGATCGGTTTATCTTTGGGAAACATCAAGGCTTCAAAATTAGGATGAAAGTTAGAGGTTACAAAGAGCTCATGATGTTCATCAAATACCGCGATACTACGAACCAGTTTGGAGTTTTTACGGTGCGCGTAGCTTATCAAGCGACGTACCGCCTCTCGGCTTTCTGATAGTAGATGAGTTTCACTGGCAATCGCCAGCGGCTCAATAATGCTGTTACCAGTGGTGATAACTTGTTTCTCAAGGTCTTGGTAGCGGTTAAATGAGAAAAAGCCGCTCAGTAATAAACCAATAATGAGAGTGGGAGCGAGAGTTAGTGTAATTACACGTGCTCGTAAGCCATATCTGGTCATGTTATCTAATTACATCGGAGTCTGGATATGGGAAAATAACGCATTATTTCTCAAGCGCACGATAAAGCCTTGAGCAAAGAAGTGACGTCACCGAATAAACGGTAAGCATAATCAAGTCACTCGAATCACACAACGGCTGCAATCAAGAATAGTGAAGCCGAAGAGCAATTACACATAAATCAGGCATAGAGCATGGCACGCATCTTTCAACCGAAAAAGAAAACCCAACTCAATACTCGGCACCAAGCAGTGCAAGTAGAGCGTTTAGATCACCACGGCGCAGGCATTGCTTACCTCAAAAAGAAGCCATTGTTTATTGATGGAGCACTGCCGGGTGAGGAGGTGGTCACTCAATTGGTGGAAGAAAAGAGCAAATACGCTCGCGGTAAGTTGATTAAAATCCTTAAGCCGAGTGAAGCTCGTGTGGAGCCATTTTGCCCACATTATAATGAGTGCGGTGGCTGTGATTTGCAGCATCTAGATTATGACCAACAATTGACGTACAAACAGCAAACGTTGCGTCAGCTAATGCGAAAATTTTCAGGCAGTGACATTGAACTAGATGCCCCGTTATTGGGAGATTCGCAGGCCTACCGTCGCCGTGCGAGAGTGAGCTTGTTTGTTGATAAAAAAACACGTCAGCTACATTTTGGTTTCCGTAAAAAGCAGAGTAAGCAAATTGCGCAAGTGACCGATTGCCCAGTGCTGGCACCGGAACTGAATGTTTTGCTGCCAGAGATTTACTCAGCCCTAAAAGCGTTCAAAAAGCCTGAACAATTGGGTCATGTAGAGCTGGTACTTGGTGATAATGGGCCGTGTATTACGCTGCGCCACTTGAGTGCTCTGACAACGAGTGAAACTCAATCTCTAACGGAGTTGGCAAAACGTCATGGCGCATCGTTTTACTTAATGCCATCGACAGAACAATTAGACCTTATCGAAGGCGATATGCCTTTTTATCAAGAAGTTGGAGTGAAAATCCCTTTTGCACCAAATAACTTTATTCAAGTAAACCAAGGTGTAAATCAACAAATGGTCAAACAAGCGGTTGAGTGGTTAGACCCACAAAAGAGTGACCGAGTGTTAGATTTGTTCTGTGGTTTAGGCAACTTTAGTTTACCAGTTGCGAAATTAGCTAAGTACGTGGTTGGAGTAGAGGGTGTTGCAGAGATGGTAGAAAAAGCCACAAACAATGCATCTTTGAACCAAATCAATAACGCGCAATTTTATCACGCTAACCTTGAGCAAGATTTTGAAGGCCAAGCCTGGGCCGCAGAGCGGTTTGATAAAGTATTATTAGACCCGGCACGCGCGGGAGCGAGTGGGATCATCGATCAAGTTTCTGAGCTTGGCGCACAGCGTGTAGTTTATGTTTCTTGTAATCCTGCTACCCTTGCTAGGGATAGTCAAAGCTTGATAGAGCAAGGCTATAAATTAACTAAATTAGGTATGCTGGATATGTTCCCTCATACCAGTCATCTAGAATCGATGGCATTGTTTGAAAAATCCTAACTTTAGGACTTTGACCCCTTATTTGTGGTGGGTGGTCATAAAGCCAGCGTGTACGCGCGGTAAAAAGAACTAACCTGGACGGTGTTAGTCAAACCACACGAATATAATAATTAGGATGATGAGATGGTTGCGGTAAGAAGCGCGCATTTAAACCAAGATGAACAGTTTGAACTCGAAAACTGGGTGGCTAGCCTAGGACAAGAGAAAAACACAGCCTCACGCTTAATCGAAGTATATCGAGATTGCCAGACAGTATTAGCTGATAACGAGCAAGCGGAACTGTTGTTGTGGCGTGGACGAGAAATGATCGAAATTTTGATCACCTTGTCTATGGATCAAGCCACTTTAGTGGCTGCTCAACTGTTTCCTTTGGTTTCAAGTGGTGCTTTCAACAGAGAAATTCTGGAAGAGAAATACAGCAAAGAAATCATAAAATTAATCGACGGCGTTGAAGAAATGGCTGCTATTGGCCAACTCAACGTCAACATGGAAGGCAGTGCAGCGTCATCTCAGGTAGATAACGTACGCCGCATGCTGCTTGCCATGGTGGATGACTTCCGCTGCGTAGTTATCAAGCTCGCGGAACGAATTTGTAACCTTATTGAAGTTAAAAAAGCGCCAGATGAAGTTCGACGTGCGGCGGCAAAAGAGTGTGCCAACATCTATGCGCCGCTAGCAAACCGATTAGGCATCGGTCAGCTGAAATGGGAAATTGAAGATTACGCTTTCCGCTACCAACAACCGGAAACTTACAAACAAATTGCCAAACAGCTTTCTGAGAGACGCATCGTTCGTGAACAGTACATCAAAGACTTTGTTGAAGACCTCACGCACGAAATGGAAGTGTCGGGCATCAATGCCGAAGTGAGTGGTCGACCTAAGCACATCTACAGCATTTGGCGAAAAATGCAGAAAAAGAGTTTGGCCTTTGATGAGCTGTTTGATGTGCGAGCAGTGCGTATCATCGCAGACAAACTGCAAGATTGTTACGCGGCTTTAGGCGTAGTTCACACCAAATACAAGCACCTACCGAGCGAGTTTGATGACTACGTTGCTAACCCTAAACCAAACGGTTATCAATCGATCCATACAGTAATTCTAGGGCCAGAAGGCAAAACCATCGAGATCCAGATTCGTACCAAGCAAATGCATGAAGAGTCGGAACTGGGTGTTGCAGCGCACTGGAAATATAAAGAAGGGGCAAGTAGCCGAAGCGGTTATGATGAGAAGATCACGTGGCTGCGTAAGCTACTGGATTGGCAAGAAGAAATGTCTGACTCTGGCGAAATGCTCGATGAGCTGCGTAGCCAAGTCTTTGATGACCGTGTTTATGCCTTTACACCACGTGGTGATGTTGTCGATTTGCCAATGGGGGCAACGCCGCTAGATTTTGCCTATCACATTCACTCCGAAGTGGGACACCGTTGTATCGGTGCCAAAGTCGGAGGCCGTATTGTGCCGTTCACGCATAAATTACATATGGGTGACCAAGTCGAGATTATCACTCAGAAAGAACCTAACCCATCACGTGACTGGTTAAACCCATCATTAGGCTTCGTTCATTCTGGTCGTGCGCGTGCCAAAATTAACGCCTGGTTCCGAAAACAAAGCCGTGAGAAGAACCTTGAAGCAGGTCGTGAAATCCTTGAGCATGAGTTAGCCAAAATTGGCGCAACGTTAAAAGATGCAGAGCATTACGCCCTCAAGCGGTTTAACGTCAAAACACCAGATGAATTGTATGTTGGTGTAGGTAGCGGTGATTTGCGCATCAACCAAATCATTAACCATATTAACGCGTTAGTTAACAAGCCAACGGCAGAGGAAGAAGACCAGCAAGCACTGGAAAAACTGCAAGAAGCTGAGCATAAATCACCCGCGCAAAGCCGACCGAAAAAAGACGCAGTTGTAGTAGAAGGCGTCGATAACCTAATGACACATCTAGCACGTTGCTGTCAGCCAATTCCAGGTGACGATATCTCTGGTTACATAACGCAAGGTCGTGGGATTTCAGTACACCGTAGTGACTGTGAACAGCTAGAAGAACTGCGCCATCATGCGCCAGAGCGCATCATCGATACAGTCTGGGGCAGCGGCTTTGTGGGGTCATACATCCTCACGGTGCGTGTTGAAGCGATGGAGCGAGGTGGTCTACTCAAAGACATTACGACACTGTTCGCCAACGAAAAGATCAAAGTGACCAGTATGAAGAACCGAGTCGACTACAGACGTCAACTTGCCATCATGGACTTTGACCTAGAAGTCACCAATATTGAGGTGCTTTCGCGGGTTTCGAAACGTGTGGAACAGATCAAGGATGTCATGACGGTGAAACGCCTCGGCTAAAACTCTCGTCATAGTTACACTTGCGTCATATTTGGCTTTTTATCTGCGTTAGCTGCACTTATTCCGACGTGCCGGCTCAGGGGCATCACATAGTAGGCTATGCTCAGGAGTCGCGAAAACTTGTTGCCTTGTCAAAGTAACAATTACTTAGTGAAAGCTGCTGAGAAAATATAATGTAGAAGGTGAGTGGTTTTGGCTGCTCACCTTTTTCTTTAATAGAAAGGTTTAAAGGAACAAAAAATGAGTCATCCAATTGAACAGTTAGAACAAATCATGGCGAAGCTGCGTGACCCAGAAAACGGTTGCCCTTGGGACTTAAAACAAACCTTTGACACCATCGTTCCGCATACAATAGAAGAAACCTACGAAGTGGTGGACGCGATTCAAAATCGAGATTGGCCCAATCTAAAAGAAGAGCTAGGGGATTTGTTGTTTCAGGTGATTTTTTACAGTCAGCTAGCGAAAGAGCAAGAGCTGTTTGACTTTTCGGATGTCGTCGAAACCGTGAACGAAAAACTGACTCGTCGCCACCCGCATGTTTTTTCAGATGTTGAGTTTGAATCTGACGAGGAAATTAACGCGAACTGGGAAGCGGAAAAAGCAAAAGAAAAAGCCCTAGTAGGCAAAGCGGAAGAAAGTATCCTAGACTCAATACCAAACTCTTTACCGGCACTTTCTCGTGCTACAAAAATTCAGAAAAAATGTGCAAAATTTGGGTTTGATTGGGATTCACTTGGCCCGGTTGTCGATAAAGTACGAGAAGAAATTGACGAAGTCATGGAAGAGGCACTGCAAGTTCAGCCCGATGAAGAGAAAGTTGAGTTGGAGCTCGGTGATTTGCTATTTGCGACTGTCAATTTGGCTCGCCACCTTGATAAAAACCCAGAAGTCGCGCTAGGAAAAGCAAACGTAAAGTTTGCGCGACGTTTTAAACAAGTTGAAGGCAAGGTCCAGCAGTCAGGCAAAGTACTTACAGATTGTTCTTTATCAGAACTTGACCATTTTTGGGATGAAGTAAAACAAGAAGAATCGAGGCAGAGGTAAACTGGCAGAATACATAATATAAGGTCAGCTTGTTTGGTTACACGAAAACGGACTTTGGTTTGTCTTTGCTCACTTTGATTTGAAGCAAAAAATAAAAAATTACGGTGTGATAGATTTCACGTTGTGGCGGTAAGGAGCTTCTGGTATATTTATCTCCCGTCCAGAAGCACTCCATTTCCCTCATTCAACCAATTTCAGGTTAAACATGACGACAAATTACATTTTTGTTACTGGCGGGGTTGTATCCTCTCTAGGTAAAGGTATTGCAGCAGCATCTCTTGCGGCTATTCTAGAAGCTCGTGGTCTTAAAGTGACTATGATGAAGCTTGACCCTTACATCAACGTTGACCCGGGCACAATGAGCCCTACTCAGCACGGTGAAGTGTTCGTTACAGAAGATGGCGCAGAGACTGACCTTGACCTTGGTCACTACGAGCGTTTCATCCGTACCAAGATGACCAAGCGTAACAACTTCACTGCAGGTCGTGTTTATGCCGACGTACTTCGTAAAGAACGTCGTGGTGACTACCTAGGCGCAACTATTCAAGTTATCCCTCATATCACTAACGCAATCAAAGATCGCGTTATTGCAGGTTCTGAAGGCCATGATGTGGCTATCGTTGAAGTTGGCGGTACTGTTGGTGATATCGAATCACTACCATTTATGGAAGCGATTCGTCAGCTAGCTGTTGAGCTAGGCCGTGAGCGCGCAATGTTCATGCACCTAACACTTGTTCCTTACCTAGCGGCAGCGGGCGAAGTGAAAACTAAGCCGACGCAACACTCTGTAAAAGAACTTCTATCTATCGGTATTCAGCCAGACATCCTAGTTTGCCGTAGCGATCGCGTTATTCCTGCGAATGAGCGTAAAAAAATCGCACTGTTCTGTAATGTTCCAGAAAAAGCAGTAATTTCAATGAAGGATGTAGACTCTATCTACAAGATCCCTCAGTTGATTAAATCTCAAGGGCTAGATGACCTTGTGTGTGCTCGCTTTGGTATTACTGCTCCTGAAGCAGACCTTTCTGAATGGGAACAGGTTATCTACGAAGAAGCAAATCCTACTGGTGAAGTAACCATCGGTATGGTTGGTAAATACATTGAATTACCAGATGCATACAAATCTGTGAACGAAGCGCTTAAACACGCTGGCTTGAAAAACCGCCTAAGCGTCACAATTAAGTATGTAGACTCACAAGATATCGAAACAAAAGGCGTTGAACTTCTAGAAGGTTTGGACGCAATCCTAGTACCAGGTGGCTTCGGCGATCGTGGTATTGAAGGCAAGATCCGTGCGGCTCAATATGCACGTGAAAATAACGTGCCTTACCTAGGTATTTGTTTGGGTATGCAAGTTGCACTAATCGAATACGCGCGTAACGTTGCGGGTATGGAAGGTGCACATTCAACAGAATTTAACAAAGAGACTAAGTACCCTGTGGTAGGTTTGATCACAGAGTGGGTAGACGAATCAGGTAGCGTAGAAGAGCGTACTGAAAAGTCTGACCTAGGCGGTACGATGCGTCTTGGTTCACAGCTGTGTCACCTAGAGAAAGGGACTAAAGCTCGTGAACTGTACGGTAGCGCGACGATCCATGAACGTCACCGTCACCGTTACGAAGTGAATAACGTGCTTCGTCCGCAAATCGAAAAAGCAGGCCTAAAAGTATCAGGTCTATCTGCGGACAAGAAGTTAGTGGAAATGATTGAGAACCCAGCTCACCCATGGTTTGTAGCGGCTCAGTTCCACCCAGAATTCACCTCGACTCCTCGCGATGGACATCCATTGTTTGCAGGTTTTGTTAAGGCTGCGGGCCAAAACGCACGCGGCGAATTCGAGAAGTAAAAGGATACGGGCGGCGGCGAAGGTTGTGCTGCTGCCCTTTAAGATTGACATTTATATTTGAAACGAGAGGAAACATTAATGTCTAAGATCGTTAAAGTTCTAGGTCGTGAAATCATCGACTCACGTGGTAACCCAACTGTAGAAGCTGAAGTACACCTAGAAGGCGGTTTCGTAGGTATGGCGGCAGCTCCATCTGGCGCATCTACTGGTTCTCGCGAAGCTCTTGAGCTACGTGACGGTGACAAAGCACGTTTCCTAGGTAAAGGTGTTCTTAAAGCAGTTGAAGCTGTAAACGGCCCAATCGCTGAAGCTCTAGTTGGCAAAGACGCTAAAGACCAAGCTGCAATCGACGCAGTAATGATCGAACTAGACGGCACTGAAAACAAATCTAAATTCGGTGCTAACGCTATCCTAGCTGTTTCTCTAGCAAACGCTAAAGCTGCTGCTGCTGCGAAAGGCATGCCTCTATACGAGCACATCGCTGAGCTAAACGGCACTGCAGGTCAGTTCTCTATGCCTCTACCAATGATGAACATCATCAACGGTGGCGAGCACGCAGACAACAACGTTGACATCCAAGAGTTCATGATCCAACCAGTTGGCGCTAAGACTCTTAAAGAAGGTCTACGTATCGGTGCAGAAGTATTCCACAACCTAGCTAAAGTTCTTAAGTCTAAAGGCTACAGCACTGCAGTTGGTGATGAAGGTGGTTTCGCTCCTAACCTTAAATCTAACGCTGAAGCTCTAGAAGTTATCGCAGAAGCTGTTGCAGCTGCTGGTTACGAACTAGGTAAAGACGTTACTCTAGCTATGGACTGTGCTGCATCTGAGTTCTTCGACAAAGAAGCTGGCATCTACAACATGAAAGGCGAAGGTAAAACTTTCACTTCTGAAGAGTTCAACCACTACCTAGCTGAGCTAGCTAACCAATTCCCAATCGTTTCTATCGAAGACGGTCTAGACGAGTCTGACTGGGATGGCTTCAAGCACCAAACTGAACTACTAGGTGACAAGCTTCAACTAGTAGGTGACGATCTATTCGTTACTAACACTAAGATCCTTGCTGAAGGTATCGAGAAAGGCATAGCTAACTCTATCCTTATCAAGTTCAACCAAATCGGTTCTCTAACTGAGACTCTAGCTGCAATCAAGATGGCTAAAGACGCAGGTTACACAGCAGTAATCTCTCACCGTTCTGGCGAAACTGAAGATGCAACTATCGCTGACCTAGCGGTAGGTACAGCAGCAGGTCAAATCAAAACTGGTTCTATGAGCCGTTCTGACCGTGTTGCTAAGTACAACCAGCTAATCCGTATCGAGGAAGCTCTAGGTGAGCGCGCTCCTTTCAACGGTCTTAAAGAAGTTAAAGGTCAGGCTTAATTCTTAACTGAGTTAACGGCTTATCTTAAAGCTTTTAAAAACACCCTGCCTTGGCGGGGTGTTTCTTTATATAACGGAAGCGCTAAGTGAGCGCACTCCTCCATGTTTCAAGTAAGCGGTCTCAAAGAAGTTAAAGATCAAGCTTAATTCTTATTGAGTAAAGTTTCGCTAAATAGCTTTTTGAAACCATCGCTACGGTGGTTTTTTTGTATTTATAGGTTTGTATTTTTGGCTCTTACTTTGGTCATGGGTAAGGATCGCTTCCTATGAGCTTGTTTCATTTTGCTGCTTATTTCTTGTAAGGAGCGTGTGAGTCTCCCTTTCTCCCCTAGAGGCAACCTCGCATTTATGCTATATATGTCACCTTATCTAATTCCTTCCGGTACAGAATGTTAGCAGCGATATGCGAATCTTTGTTATAGCCCTTACGCTACTGTTTGGCTTGCTTCAATACACTCTATGGTTTGGTAAAAACGGAGTGTCTGACTACTACACAGTAAAAGATGAAATTGAAGTTCAGCAACAAGTGAACAGCAAGCTACAAGCTCGCAACAATGAAATGTTCGCTGAGATTGATGACTTAAGGCAAGGTCTTGATGCGATTGAAGAACGTGCGCGTCATGAGCTCGGTTTAGTTAAAGATGGCGAGACTTTTTACCGCATTATAGGTGAGGAAAACCATTAAAATGTTGGATATGAACTCATCGCATATCGCAATTGTGCCTGCTGCTGGTGTAGGGAGCAGAATGAAGGCAGATCGCCCTAAGCAATATTTATTGATCGAAGGTAAAGCGGTACTGGAACATACCGTAGAGAAACTGCTTTCTCACCCAAATATTTCTAAGGTTGTCGTTGCTGTTACTGACGGCGACCCATATTACCCAGAATTGTCCATTGCTAAGCACCCAGATGTGATTCGTGTAGCTGGTGGTAAAGAAAGAGCAGACTCTGTGTTATCAGGGCTAAACTATGTCAATGAGCACCTGGAAAGCGAGTGGGTATTAGTTCACGACGCTGCAAGGCCATGTGTATTAACATCCGACATTGACCGTTTGATTGATGTTTGCTGCGCCCACTCAACGGGTGGCATTCTCGCATCTCCTGTGAGAGATACAATGAAGCGAGCAAACGCAGTACAAGATATCGACCATACGGTAGATAGAGAAGCATTGTGGCATGCACTGACTCCACAAATGTTTAAAACTCAGCAGCTTACTCAAGCACTGGCTGACGCATTAGAACAGGGTGTAACCATTACCGATGAAGCCTCGGCTTTGGAATGGCTAGGCGAGAAGCCAGCCTTAGTTCAAGGGAATGCGAACAATATAAAAATCACTCAGCCAGAAGATCTTGCGTTAGCCGAGTTTTATCTAAGCCGTGAGCGCGGCGAACAAAGAAAGGATAGAAAATGATTCGAATTGGTCATGGTTTCGATGTACATAAATTCGGTGGTGAAGGCCCAGTCATTATTGGTGGTGTAGCAATCCCTTATGAGCAAGGTTTGATTGCTCACTCAGATGGCGATGTAGCGTTGCATGCATTAACGGATGCTCTGCTGGGCGCGATTGCTGCCGGCGATATTGGTCGTCATTTCCCAGATACGGATGATAAATGGAAAGGCGCAAACAGTCGTGAATTACTGAAAGACGTTTACCGTCGAGTTAAAGAGCAAGGCTACCGTCTTGGCAATGCTGATGTAACCATCATGGCACAAGCGCCTAAAATGGCACCACACATTGACGCAATGTGTGCGGCGATAGCCGAAGACCTAGAAACCGACATTAGTAACATTAACGTAAAAGCGACGACGACAGAACGTCTCGGTTTTACTGGACGCAAAGAAGGCATTGCAACGGAAGCCGTTGTACTTCTGTTTAAGCAATAACTAGCAATTTGCTCCTCTAAGCTGTGATATCAGCGGAAACACATCATGTCAGACATTTTATCTTCATTGGCTTACCTAACAGGTAAGCCAATTGCATCGGCAAAAATCAAAGCGCAGCCAGAGCATTTTCAGGTTCGCGAAGATTTAGGTTTTGCCTTTACGGGCGAAGGCGAGCACTTAATGGTTCGTATCCGTAAAACGGGCGAGAACACCAGCTTCGTTGCTAACGAGTTAGCAAAAGCCTGTGGTGTTAAGTCGAAAGACGTTAGCTGGGCGGGTCTTAAAGACCGTCATGCGGTGACGGAACAGTGGTTAAGTGTCCATTTACCGAAAGGTGAAACGCCAGATTTTTCAGCGTTTTTGGCTCAATACCCAAGTATCGAAATCCTTGCAACAGATCGTCACAATAAAAAACTGCGTCCTGGTGACCTAGTAGGGAACGAGTTCGTGGTTACTTTGTCTGAAGTGACAGATATAGCGGATGTAGAGCAACGTCTTGAAAAAGTGAAACAAGTTGGCGTGCCAAACTACTTTGGTAGTCAGCGTTTTGGTAACGATGGCAACAACCTTGAAGAAGCACGTCGATGGGGACGCGAAAACGTCCGTACCCGCAATCAAAACAAGCGAAGCATGTATTTATCAGCGGCTCGTTCGTGGATTTTCAACCGCATCGTTTCAGCTCGTCTAGAGAATGGTGTGTTTGATAAGTTCATTGATGGTGACATTGCACAGACGAATTCTGGCACTCAGTTGATTGATGCAAACAACATCACTGATTTGCAAGTACAATTTGCACAAGGTGAAGCGGCAATTACCGCTGCGCTTGCTGGCGATAATGCACTGCCTACTCAAGCCGAGGCTATGGCATTAGAGCAACCATTTTTAGACGAAGAGCCTTACCTCATGGCGCTGATTCGTGGTAATCGCATGCGCCACGATCGTCGCGATATTGCGCTGAAGCCAAAAGATTTAGCTTGGACGGTTGAAGGTAACAACATTACGCTGACTTTCTCACTGGATGCGGGATCTTTTGCGACCTCTATTGTTCGTGAGTTAGTTAATGAGGTTGAAGTAGAAAGAGAATACTAATGGAACAGGATTCACGAAACCCGAAGCCCTTAAGAGTCTTAATCAGCAATGATGATGGTGTTCATGCACAAGGGATTCATGCCCTCGCTGATGAGTTGAGAGATATCGCCGAAGTGACCATTGTCGCACCTGATCGAAATCGTTCAGGTGCTTCGAATTCACTCACATTAGAACAACCATTACGCGTGACTGAAATTGCCCCAAATATCTACTCAGTGCAAGGCACGCCCACGGATTGTGTGCATTTCGCGCTGAATGAGCTAATGAAAGATGATTTGCCTGATCTTGTTCTGTCAGGAATCAACCATGGCGCTAATTTGGGTGATGATGTTCTTTATTCTGGAACAGTAGCAGCCGCCATGGAAGGTCATTTCCTTGGCGTTCAGTCGGTGGCTTTTTCACTAGTGGGTAAGCGACATTTCGAATCCGCCGCTAAAATTGCACGTCAAATTGTACAACAGCATTTAGCGTCGCCGATTCCAACGAATCGTCTACTGAACGTAAACGTGCCTGACTTACCATCAGAGAATTTAGGTGAAATTGAAGTTACGCGTTTAGGTGCACGTCATCACGCAGAGAATATGATCAAGCAGAAAGATCCGAGAGGCCATGACATTTATTGGTTAGGGCCACCAGGAAAGGAGCAAGATGCAGGAGAGGGCACGGACTTTTATGCAATTGAGCATGGCCGAGTTTCAATGACGCCTCTGCAAGTTGATCTCACCGCTCACGAGTCGCTGCGTGCTATGGATAGTTGGTTAAAGGAAGAGAAGTAATGAGTAACCCACATGCTGACAGGTTGATAGCGTTTCTTATCTCCAGTGGCATCAAAGACCAAAGAGTTCTGGATGCTATCCAACGCTTGCCACGAGAAAGCTTTGTTTCTCAAGCGATGATGCACCAAGCCTATGATAACAATGCGTTACCAATTGGTCAGGGACAAACTATTTCTCAGCCTTATATCGTTGCTCGTATGACCGAGTTGCTTGAGCTAGAGCCGGCGAGTCGTGTTCTGGAAATCGGAACGGGATCGGGTTATCAAACCGCGGTACTGGCGCAAATTGTTGATCATGTATACTCCGTTGAGCGAATTAAATCGTTGCAATGGGAAGCAAAGCGTCGCCTGAAGCAATTGGATATCTACAATGTTTCAACTAAGCATGCTGATGGGTGGCAGGGCTGGGAAGCGCGAGGTCCTTTCGATGCTATCATTGTTACCGCTGCCGCTAAAGTGATTCCCCAAGCTCTTCTCTCACAATTAAGAGATGGCGGCAAAATGGTCATTCCTGTTGGAGATACGGAGCAACAGTTATTAAAAATAGAGCGTAAGGGAGACGAATATCTCTCTACCGTTGTAGAAATGGTTCGGTTCGTACCTCTGGTTGCGGGTGATTTAGCTTAAGGGTTAGGGATAGGTGAATAAGTTACTACGTCATATTGGTATTAGCTTTGTGTTTGCTGCAGGACTAGTTGGTTGTGCAGCGCATTCCCCTGCACCTGTCTCTAGCCTAAAAAAAGACTATTCAAGCCTTGAAAGAGGGAGTTACAGAGGGAGTTATTATGAGGTAAAAAAAGGCGATACGCTTTACTTCATAGCTTATGTCACAGATAAAGATGTAAATGATCTTGTTCGTTACAATGAGTTAACTCAGCCTTACACTATCTACCCAGGACAGAGGCTAAAACTTTGGGCTCCGAAATATGTCGCCCCTAAATATGGTCAAAAAGTTGAACCCGTTGTGGCTCCTGTTGTTACGACCCCCCCAGCTCCAGTGACGAAAACATCAACAGCCTCTAAACCTAAACCTTCGAGTAAAAACTCTAGTCAAAAACCTACAGAGACTAAGCCTAAAGTCGTACAAAAACAGCCTCCAAAGAAGGTTGAACAATCGAAAACAAAGGAGTATGTTGGTTCAAAAGATAACCAAAAAGTGAAGCAAAAAGCGCCAACTACCACAGCAAAGAGTGATAAAGTCTCAAAGTGGTTGTGGCCAACAAAAGGGAGAGTAATCAAGAACTTTTCGGCGGGAGAACAGGGAAATAAAGGTATCGACATCGCAGGACAGCGTGGTCAACCTATCGTTTCAACCGCAGCCGGCACAGTCGTTTATTCAGGCAATGCGCTACGAGGTTATGGCAACTTAATTATAGTAAAGCATAACGACAATTATTTAAGCGCATACGCACACAATGACAAACTGCTGGTCACAGAAGGACAAAGCGTAAAAAGCGGACAAAAAATCGCCACCATGGGTAGTTCAGGTGCAAAGTCGGTCAAACTACACTTTGAAATTCGCTATCAAGGTAAATCAGTGAATCCAAAGCGCTATTTGCCTTAAAACTTTGAAAAACAACTTGCGACATCATTTAGCGACATATTGAGTTGTCATGTCTTGCTAACTCGCCAGGGGGAGGCGTTATGAGTATCAGCAACACAGTAACCAAAGTTGAAGAGTTTGCATTTGACAATGCGTCAGTGAAGACCATTGATAACGAACTCGAAAGATCATCATCCACAGAAAGCAAAGCGACTGCGCGTGAAGAATTTGACGCGAGCAGTAAAAGCTTAGATGCAACTCAGTTGTATTTGGGCGAAATTGGCTTCTCACCTTTACTTACTGCCGAAGAAGAAGTGCTTTACGCAAGACGCGCCCTACGTGGCGACGAAGCGGCACGCAAACGTATGATCGAAAGTAACCTACGTTTGGTTGTTAAGATTTCTCGTCGATACAGTAACCGTGGTCTAGCACTACTCGATCTGATTGAAGAAGGTAACCTCGGCTTGATCCGAGCGGTCGAAAAATTCGACCCAGAACGTGGTTTCCGTTTCTCTACTTACGCAACATGGTGGATCCGACAAACGATAGAGCGAGCGTTGATGAACCAAACTCGCACGATCCGTCTACCTATCCACGTAGTGAAAGAGCTGAACATTTATCTGCGTACTGCGCGTGAACTTTCTCAAAAGCTCGATCACGAACCGACCGCAGAAGAAATTGCTGCTCAATTAGATATTCCAGTCGAAGACGTAAGCAAAATGTTACGCCTTAATGAGCGTATTAGCTCTGTCGACACGCCAATCGGTGGTGACGGTGAGAAAGCGCTGCTGGATATTATTCCTGATGCAAACAACTCTGATCCAGAAGTTTCGACTCAAGATGACGACATCAAATCATCGTTGATTCATTGGTTAGAAGAGTTGAATCCGAAACAGAAAGAAGTGCTTGCACGTCGCTTCGGCCTACTAGGCTACGAGCCTTCGACGCTGGAAGAAGTTGGTCGAGAGATTGGTCTGACACGTGAGCGAGTACGTCAAATACAAGTGGAAGGTTTACGTCGTCTTCGTGAAGTCCTAATCAAACAAGGTTTGAATATGGAAAACTTGTTTAACGTAGAAGACGATTAAGTAATCCGTATTTCACTAGATACACAAAAGGCTATGGTTCCCCATAGCCTTTTTTCTTTTTTGCTCGTCGGTGTGAGTCTGTTTACAGCATCTTCTTCAAGCGATACAGCTCTTCAAGAGCTTGGCGTGGCGTTAAGTCGTCAGGATCAATACCTGACAGAGCTTGTTCGACCTCGCTAGGCTCTGGAATCAGGCTCAACTGGTTGGCCACATCTACTGCACTTGGACGCGGTGTGTCACTGTTTTGCCCCAGTTGCTCTAGCTGAGATAGCTTGTTACGCGCATTTTTGATGACCGTTTTTGGTACGCCAGCTAAGCCCGCAACAGCCAAGCCGTAAGACTTACTTGCCGCACCTTCTTGAACTGCGTGCATAAAGGCAATGCTGTCTCCATGTTCTACGGCATCCAAGTGAACGTTCGCTAAGCTTGGCAGTTGGTTCGGTAACTCTGTTAATTCGAAGTAGTGAGTTGCAAATAGGGTCATCGCACCAATTTGTGTTGCGAGCCATTCCGCACTTGCCCAAGCTAAAGACAGACCGTCGTAAGTACTAGTGCCACGTCCGATTTCATCCATTAGCACCAAACTATTCTTAGTTGCGTTGTGAAGAATATTGGCTGTTTCGGTCATTTCTACCATGAAGGTCGAGCGGCCAGATGCAAGATCATCTGACGCACCAATACGAGTAAATATACGATCTAAAGAACCAATCTGTGCGGATTCTGCCGGTACATAAGAGCCGATATGTGCCATCAATGCAATCAGCGCAGTTTGACGCATGTAGGTTGATTTACCACCCATGTTTGGACCGGTGATGATCAACATCTTACGGGCTGGGTTAAGCTCAATTGGGTTCGCGATGAACGGCTCTGTTGTTACTTGTTCTACGACTGGATGACGACCAGCTTGAATGTGAATTCCTGCGTCTTTCACAAGCGTTGGGCGGCAGTAATCTAACGAATCTGCACGCTCTGCTAGGTTTTGTAATACATCCAGTTGAGACAGAGCAGAAGCTAGGTTTTGCAGCTTCTCAAGGTTTGGCATCAATAGATCAAACAGTTCTTCCCACAACTGTTTCTCAAGTGCTAACGCTTTAGATTTCGAGTTAAGTACTTTGTCTTCGTGTTCCTTAAGCTCTGGAATGATGTAGCGTTCAGCGTTTTTGAGTGTTTGGCGACGTACATAATGCGGTGGAACCAAATGGCTCTGGCCACGGCTTACTTGGATAAAGAAGCCATGAACGTTGTTATAGCCTACTTTAAGCGTATCGATACCGTGTCGTTCACGCTCATCTCGCTCAAGCTGCTCAAGGTATTCTGTTGCACCATCTGCCAATTTTCGCCATTCATCGAGCTCCGCATTGTAGCCTTCAGCGATGACGCCACCATCACGAATAACAACCGGCGGATTTTCTTTAATCGCGCGCTCTAACAGGTCACATACTTCGTCAATCGGAGCTGCATACTTCGCCAATTTCGTTAGGTACGGATGGGTCAAAGAAGCGGTGACAGATTCTAGCTCTGGTAGCTGTTGCATGGCATTGCGAAGTCTAGCCATATCGCGAGGGCGAGCAGAGCGTAATGCAAGGCGCGCTAAGATACGTTCAATATCACCAATTTGCTTTAACGTTGGTTGAAGATCGGCAAACAGAGCTTGTTCTTTAATCTCACCAATCGCATCAAGACGATTGTTTAACGTTTCAATGCAACGCATAGGCTGATGCAACCAACGCTTCAGCATTCGGCTGCCCATCGGAGTAGCACAATGGTCGAGTACTGCAGCGAGCGTGTTATCGGTTCCGCCTGCTAGATTTTGAGTAATTTCCAGATTACGTCGGGTAGCAGCATCAAGGATGACGGATTGATCCTGATGATCAAACGTTAAAGAGCGAATATGAGGTAAAGCCGTACGTTGAGTATCTTTTACGTACTGGATCAAACAACCAGCAGCACATAACCCTAAGGACGCATGTTCTACACCAAAACCAACCAGATCTTTTGTGCCAAATTGTTGATTGAGTTGTTGCTTAGCCGTATCAAGCTCAAATTCCCAGACTGGGCGACGACGGTTACCATTGCGGCTCGCCATTAAATGTACAGGTTCAAAATCTTCTGGGAACAGTAGCTCACGTGGTGCAGTGCGTTGAAGCTCGGCTGTCATCGCTTCTTCAGTTTCTGGTTCTGTCAGTTGGAAGCGACCAGAGGTGACATCCAGCGTCGCATAACCGAACTTACCGTTGTGATGGTAAATTGCTGCGATTAAGTTATCGACACGCTCAGAAAGCAGCGCTTCATCCGTCACAGTACCTGGTGTCACGATACGCACAACTTTACGTTCTACCGGGCCCTTGCTGGTGGCCGGATCGCCAATCTGTTCACAGATCGCCACAGACTCACCAAGCTGAACAAGTTTTGCCAGGTAGCCCTCTACGGCGTGAAATGGCACACCCGCCATTGGGATAGGTTCACCTGCAGACGCACCACGTTTGGTCAATGAAATATCAAGAAGCTGAGAAGCTCGCTTGGCATCATCGTAAAAGAGTTCGTAGAAATCGCCCATGCGGTAGAACAGCAAAATCTCTGGGTTCTCAGCCTTTAGCTTGAGGTATTGCTGCATCATCGGAGTGTGTTTTTGTTCAGCTTTCACAGGTAAGTTCTTTTGTTTATTTCCGTAGCGGCTTAGGATACGTGAATCCCTATCAAGTAAAAAGAGACAAAGGGCATTTTGGCTATGGAAAAAACAACAAAATTGAGTGCCGATTTAGGCGCATTATTGGCTAAACACGGGCATGTTTTAACAACCGCAGAATCATGCACAGGTGGTGGTGTTGCAACCGCCATTACTGACATTGCTGGTAGTTCAGCGTGGCTTGACCGTGCGTTCGTCACCTACAGTAATGAAGCGAAAATGGAGATGCTTGGTGTGCAAGCTTCAACGTTAGAAGCGCATGGTGCAGTGAGTGAGCCAGTTGTGATTGAAATGGTACAGGGTGCAATTAAAAACTCAAATGCCACCATCGGTGTATCCATCAGTGGTATTGCAGGGCCGGGTGGTGG
Organism: Vibrio sp. 2134-1; assembly: GCF_033339495.1. Taxonomy (NCBI): domain Bacteria; kingdom Pseudomonadati; phylum Pseudomonadota; class Gammaproteobacteria; order Vibrionales; family Vibrionaceae; genus Vibrio; species Vibrio sp. 2134-1. The sequence goes on along the minus strand of NZ_JAWOUS010000017.1, from coordinate 48,127 downwards.
CAGTGAAGAGAAACCAGTCGGTATGGTCTGCTTTGCTTTTGCTGATAACCAAAGTTGGCAGCAAGTAGAAACCATGCATTTCTCTGGTGACCGTGCAGAAGTTCGCAAAAAAGCGGTCGAGCACGCGTTGACTCAATTGTATCAACATCTGCTCTAGAATTTCTTAACTTGTTTTAGCCCAGCATTGATAAGGGCTAGAGCAAATCATGACTTTAGGTCAGCCAAATTTTTTTCATACAGGTATGGACACTGTATGAATCAACAGTATAATAACTTTCATTGCTGAGCAGTTCTTCTGCTTAAGAAAAATGAATTACTATTCGTCGCCCAAAGAAGATGAATAAATCGGAGAAAGTAATGGACGAGAACAAACAGAAAGCGCTCGCCGCTGCGCTAGGTCAAATTGAAAAGCAATTCGGTAAAGGCTCTATCATGCGCCTTGGTGATAACCGCGCAATGGACGTAGAAACCATCTCAACGGGTTCTCTTTCTCTTGATATCGCTTTGGGTGCTGGTGGTCTACCAATGGGTCGTATCGTAGAAATCTACGGCCCAGAATCTTCAGGTAAAACAACATTAACGCTTGAGCTTATTGCTGCTGCGCAACGTGAAGGCAAAACGTGTGCGTTTATCGATGCAGAGCACGCTCTAGATCCTGTATACGCGAAGAAACTTGGCGTTGATATCGATGCATTGCTAGTTTCTCAGCCAGACACAGGTGAGCAAGCGCTAGAGATCTGTGACGCACTTGCACGTTCTGGTGCTATCGATGTTATGGTTGTCGACTCTGTCGCAGCACTAACACCGAAAGCAGAAATCGAAGGCGAAATGGGCGATAGCCACATGGGTCTGCAAGCACGTATGCTTTCTCAAGCAATGCGTAAGCTAACGGGTAACCTAAAGCAGTCTAACTGTATGTGTATCTTCATCAACCAAATCCGTATGAAGATTGGTGTGATGTTTGGTAACCCAGAAACAACAACAGGTGGTAACGCACTTAAGTTCTACGCTTCTGTTCGTCTAGATATCCGTCGTACTGGCGCAATCAAAGAAGGTGACGAAGTCGTAGGTAACGAAACGCGCATCAAAGTTGTTAAGAATAAGATTGCAGCACCATTTAAAGAAGCAAACACACAAATCATGTACGGCCAAGGCTTTAACCGCGAAGGTGAACTTGTCGATCTAGGTGTGAAGCACAAGTTAGTTGAAAAAGCCGGTGCTTGGTATAGCTACAATGGCGATAAGATTGGTCAAGGTAAAGCTAATGCATGTAACTACCTGCGTGAGCACCCTGAAGTGGCTAAAACTATCGATACAAAACTGCGTGAAATGTTGCTAGCGCCAGCACTTGCGGAAGCGCCTGAAGCTGGTGAAGCGCCAGAGCAAGCTGAAGAGTTTTAATCTCTCATAGATTAATAAATGACAAAGCCCTGCAATGCGGGGCTTTGTTGTATCTATTGAAATCAAAAATCGAATTATCACAAAGGCCATTGAGAGCCTGTACAGCAAAAATACTTTTAGGATCATCATGTACCAAAAACGCCAGGCGCCAACATTATCGAGCAAAGAGGCTGCTATACAATTGCTTAGCCGTCGCGATCATGGTCAGTATGAGCTTTACCAAAAATTATCGATGAAGGGCTATGAAGAATCAGACATCGACATCGCAATTAATTTTTGCCTAGACCATAACTATTTAGATGATTTACGTTACGCGAAGAGTCAAATTAGACAGCATGTATACAAAGGACATGGAGAGCGTCGAATTCGTCAAGAGTTAAACCAGAAGCGTGTTGCGGAATCGGTGATTGAGCAAGCTATGGCTGAAGAGCCGCAAGATTGGTTTGAGCTGGCTAAACAGGCGGCAGAAAAGAAATTCAAAGGTATTAAAGCCAAAGACCAAAAAGAGTACGCAAAACAAGTTCGTTTTCTGCAGTATCGCGGCTACAGTTTTGACCAAATCAGCTACGCGCTGAACTTTGAGGACGAAGATTAACGGTCAGTCGTCCGCACTGATTTTTGTTTTGCTTCAAATTTTTTCTCCTACTCCCTCTTTTCCTCAAGAAAACTAGTCTCAGCTGTTTGCATGATCTACAATACGGCAAAATTCTAACTCGACTATTTTCAGGAAGAGCTGCATGTACATGAGCACTGATGAGGTTCGTAACGCGTTCCTCAAGTTCTTTGAGAGCAAAGGACACCAAATCGTAGAAAGTTCATCGTTAGTTCCACATAACGACCCAACCCTGCTGTTCACAAACGCAGGTATGAACCAATTTAAAGATTGTTTCTTAGGCTTAGAAAAACGAGCCTACACTCGAGCGACTACGGCTCAGCGTTGCGTACGTGCTGGTGGTAAACATAACGACCTAGAAAATGTTGGCTTTACTGCTCGTCACCACACATTCTTTGAAATGTTAGGCAACTTCAGCTTTGGCGATTACTTCAAAGAAGATGCGATCTCCTTTGCTTGGGAATTCCTAACCGAAGTTCTTAAACTGCCAGCGGATCGTTTATTGGTAACTGTTTACGAAACCGATGACGAAGCGTTTGACATCTGGAACAAGAAAGTTGGCGTACCCGCTGATCGTATTGTTCGCATTGGTGATAAAGAAGGCGGCAAGCCGTACGAGTCTGATAACTTCTGGCAAATGGGCGACACTGGCCCTTGTGGTCCATGTACTGAAATCTTCTACGATCACGGTGAGCACATCTGGGGTGGCCGTCCTGGCACGCCTGAAGAAGATGGTGACCGTTTCATCGAGATCTGGAACAACGTATTCATGCAGTTCAACCGTCACGCAGACGGCACTATGGAACCGCTACCAAAACCATCGGTAGATACTGGTATGGGTATCGAGCGTATCTCTGCAATCATGCAGGGCGTTCACTCAAACTACGAAATCGATGTATTCCAAGCTCTTATCAAAGCAGCAGCAGAAGTGATCGGTTACGAAGACCTATCAAACCAATCACTACGCGTTATCGCTGACCACATCCGTTCATGTTCATTCCTGATCGTGGATGGTGTTATGCCTTCAAACGAAGGTCGAGGTTACGTATTACGCCGTATCATCCGTCGTGCAGTTCGTCACGGTAACAAGCTGGGCGCACAAGGTGCATTCTTCCACAAGTTGGTTGGCGTTCTAGCTGACATCATGGGTACGGCTGGTGAAGAGCTGAAGCGTCAACAAGCTGTGGTTGAAAAAGTACTGCGTATCGAAGAAGAAAACTTTGGTCGTACACTTGAGCGCGGTATGGCGATTCTAAACGAAGCACTAGATAACCTAGACGGTAAAGTACTAGACGGCGAAACCGTATTTAAACTTTACGATACTTACGGCTTCCCAGCTGACTTAACTAACGACGTAGCACGTGAGCGTGAGTTCGCAATCGACGAAGAAGGTTTCGAGAAAGCGATGGAAGAGCAGCGTCAACGTGCGCGTGAAGCGGGTAACTTCGGTACTGACTATAACGCAGCAATCAAAGTTGATACGCAAACAGAATTCTGTGGTTACACAGGTACTAAAGGCTCTAGTTCTGTAGCAGCGATGTTCGTTGAAGGCAACGAAGTAGATTCGCTATCTGCGGGCGACAAAGCAATCATCGTACTTGGTGAAACACCATTCTACGCAGAGTCAGGCGGTCAGTGTGGTGACGCTGGTGAAATCCGTACTGAGTCTGGTGTATTCCGCGTTGAGGACACTCAAAAACTAGGTAACGCAATCGCGCACCACGGTGTAATGGCAGAAGGCGTTCTAGCGAAAGGTGATGAAGTAGCAACTATCGTTGACGCAGAGCGTCGCGCAGCTATCTCTCTAAACCACTCAGCAACGCACTTGCTACACGCAGCACTACGCCAAGTTTTAGGTGAGCACGTAACGCAGAAAGGCTCATTGGTGAAGGCAGACAACCTACGTTTCGACTTCTCACACCTAGAAGCCGTAACTGCAGCAGAACTGAAAGAAGTTGAGCGTCTAGTTAACGCGCAAATTCGTCGCAACCACACGATTGAAACCAACGTGATGGACATTGAGTCTGCTAAGAAGAAAGGCGCAATGGCACTGTTTGGTGAGAAGTACGATGACGAAGTACGCGTACTGTCTATGGGTGACTTCTCGACAGAGCTTTGCGGTGGTATTCACGCATCAAGCACAGGTGATATTGGCCTATTCAAAATCACTTCAGAAAGCGGCATTGCTGCAGGTATTCGACGTATTGAAGCGGTAACAGGCGAGGCTGCATTAGACGCGATTGAAGCTCAAAACGCGAAGTACGAAGAGAAACTGGCAGAATCTGCACAGAAAGCAAAAGCGCTAGAGAAAGAAGTGCAGAAGCTAAAAGATAAGATGGCGGCAGCAGAAAGCGCTAACATCATGGGCAAAGCGGTTGAAGTCAATGGTACAAAAGTTCTAGTCGCAGCTCTTGAAGGCGCTGACAGCAAGAACCTACGTACTATGGTTGATGACATCAAGAACCAAATGGGGTCTGGTGTCGTACTGCTTGCTAACGTAACAGGTGACAAGGTTGGCCTGATTGCTGGTGTGACTAAAGATCTAACTGGTAAAGTAAAAGCTGGTGATCTAGTTAAGATGATTGCTGAGCAAGTCGGTGGTAAGGGCGGTGGTCGTCCTGACATGGCTCAAGCTGGTGGTACTGATGTAGCCGCACTACCAGAGGCAATTAAAACAGTTCAGCCTTGGTTAGAAGAGCGCTTATAAGCTTTTAACTACTAAAATTACGCTCAATCAAGTTTCTTTGATTGAGCGTAATTTTTTTTAGCAGCCAAGTGGTTTAATTGACCAAAAGTTAACCGAGTCATTTAGGCTATTTGGTTTTTGTTGTAACTACTGCTTATATAATTTTTCTAAAAGGAAATACTGACGATGTAAGCAGTTCTAAAGAGACTTCGGTCTTGGGAAGGTGAAGACTGGTGAAAAAGCCCCTTATCGTGCAAAAGTTTGGCGGAACCTCCGTGGGTTCAATTGAAAGAATCCACCAAGTTGCTGAACACATCATTAAGGCGAAAAATGATGGCAATCAAGTTGTTGTTGTCGTGTCTGCAATGTCAGGCGAAACAAACAGACTGATGGACCTCGCTAAACAGATAGATAGCGTGCCTACAGCTCGAGAACTTGATGTTTTGCTCTCTGCTGGTGAGCAAGTGTCAATGGCACTGTTAGCAATGACACTCAATAAATTGGGTCATGCTGCACGCTCGCTTACCGGAGCACAGGCGAATATTGTGACGGATAATCAACACAATGACGCAACGATTAAACACATTGATACTAAGACAATTCTGGGATTGCTTGAGCAAGACCAAATCGTGATTGTTGCAGGCTTTCAAGGTGTGAATGAGAACGGGGATATCACCACATTAGGTCGAGGTGGCTCAGATACGAGCGCAGTGGCACTGGCAGGCGCATTGCGCGCTGATGAGTGTCAAATCTTTACCGACGTTGATGGTATTTATACTTGTGACCCACGTGTAGTGAAAAACGCGCGAAAATTGGCGGTTATCGATTTTCCTTCCATGGAAGCGATGGCAAGCCGAGGCGCGAAAGTATTACATTTACCTTCAGTGCAATTTGCATGGAAGAATAATGTGCCACTGCGCGTGCTTTCGACATTTGATGTTAATGAAGGCAGTCTGGTAAAGGGGGAGTTAGGCAATCAAGCCGTCTCTGGTATAGCCATTCAACGTGACCTTGCCATAATCGAAGTCGATAAAGAACATTTATCTAGTGCTACAAAACAATGTCAGATGTTGGGTATCGACATTTGGAATGTGATCGAGGAAACAGAACGGGCAGGTATCATGATAAAACAAGATGCATGTGCCAAGTTCGATCTGGTGTTCAGCGACAAAATCCGTAATAGTGAAGTGGTAAGCCTGTTGACCGCAGTGGGGCTTGAGGCCAATGGAATGGTAGAGCACGCATGCGATTTGTTGGCAAAGCGAGATATTGAGATCAATTTCAGCGCAACGAATGCACTCACTATGATGCTAGTTTTAGCACCCGAATGTGTGGATACAGCAGCAAACATTCTGCATGATGCTTACATTACGTCTAGTGAAGCATTAAACATTCAACAAAAACATGCCTTTTTAGGCTGATTTTCGCTAACAAGGTAGTTTACGAAAATATAACTTTTGTTGGATAATAGCTTTGTAGCAAGAAAATTTAGAGATTACTCAAGGAGCAAAGAATGCTAATTTTGACTCGCCGCGTAGGCGAAACACTGATGATTGGTGATGAAGTGACTGTAACTGTACTAGGTGTTAAAGGTAACCAAGTGCGTATCGGCGTTAACGCTCCGAAAGAGGTTTCAGTTCACCGTGAAGAAATCTACATGCGCATTCAAGCTGAAAAAGGCAATGGCAACGTTGCTTCAGGTAACTACTAAGTCGCTCCTGTTTACAGAGCTTAGTTTGAATGAAAAAGGCTAACCGAAGGGTTGGCCTTTTTAGTTTTTACTGTTTTTGAAAATTTGCAGAAACTATTGTGTTGAGTATGGCTGTGAATTCATCAATAATGTTGATTCGAACTTCAGAAAGTTATTTGAAAATAAATGTCTTTTTTTCAGAGAAGACTCTCTTTTTTCATCATAATAGAGTGATAAAGTTCGTTTAATAGTCACTTTGATTAAATCAGCAACGGTTAAGCCAGTTTCGTAGATTTTTTCAAAGAAAGTGTTTGACATATTTTCGGTAAAACGTAATATGTGCCTCCGCAAGACGGTGAGGTGGCCGAGAGGCTGAAGGCGCTCCCCTGCTAAGGGAGTATACGGTTTATCCCGTATCGAGGGTTCGAATCCCTCCTTCACCGCCATTCTTGCAACGTTGATTTATCAACAAAAAGTGCGTCCTTAGCTCAGCTGGATAGAGTACCTGGCTACGAACCAGGCGGTCGGAGGTTCGAATCCTCCAGGACGCGCCATATCTCTTTTGAGATATAACAATGAAAACGGTGAGGTGGCCGAGAGGCTGAAGGCGCTCCCCTGCTAAGGGAGTATACGGTTTATCCCGTATCGAGGGTTCGAATCCCTCCTTCACCGCCATTCATTGACTGGCCCGATGGCCTTTTTTTTGTTTCGTAAGAAATGAATGTGATTTACTTCACAACTTCTTAGCAAGAAGATCTGCGCGTCCTTAGCTCAGCTGGATAGAGTACCTGGCTACGAACCAGGCGGTCGGAGGTTCGAATCCTCCAGGACGCGCCA
>NZ_JAWOUS010000017.1:0-40800 GCF_033339495.1 Vibrio sp. 2134-1 | reverse complement strand
GTCCTTAGCTCAGCTGGATAGAGTACCTGGCTACGAACCAGGCGGTCGGAGGTTCGAATCCTCCAGGACGCGCCACTCATTGAAACAGCCTCGCAATTGCGAGGCTTTTTTGTATCTAGACATCTGAAATATGGCGTAGGATCACTAGAAGAGCCTATGTTCCTCTTTTTTAAAAGCGAATATGTGCGTATCTAAGCAATTTGCTATCAAGCTTCTGTCGCATCGTGTGAAATCATCCTGATTATCCCTCCTATACACTGACTTCCATTTTTCATTTCAATCACTCTCATGTAGTCACTTTGTTTGTTATTTGTTTATTTATTGTTAATCTTGTTCATCTTTTTGTTTTTGTTGGTTTTTACTGCGTGAATCCCGATTTGATTTTGAAATCTAAATCGCAGTTTTTATTTATGTCCTCCTTTACTCTGTTCGTAAGGTGATAGCGATTTGAAGTGATTATTTTGTCATGAACTGTGATCTGGGTAGTGAATAAATAATCATTTATCAGGATTACTACAAACCTTCCTTAAACAAAATTGACAAAATTTAACCAATCGAGATAATCCATGGGTCGGGATTTGACACTATTAAAGTCCTGCACGTTGTCAGGATGACAAAGAAAGGAAGCAACATGACTAATATAGGAAGCCTGCTAGTAGATGCGGCCACCCTGATGCTTACGGGGATGGCGGTCGTATTTATTTTCCTCACTATTCTTGTTTATCTCGTTCGGTTAATGTCGAAATTGGTACCAGAAGAAGTACCAGAGCCGATCGCAGCACCAAAAACAAACACTAATATTCAATCAACCTCTTCAGCTGTTAGTCCACAAGTAGTGGCGGCGATCTCGGCTGCGATTCATAAACATCGCGCCTCATTCGCGAAGTAGCCGAACTAGGATTAAAAAGGAGTTTAAGAGCATGTCTAAACCACTAGCTATTACTGATGTGGTCCTTCGTGATGCCCATCAATCACTATTTGCTACGCGTATGCGTATTGAGGATATGCTGCCTATCGCAGCTGAGTTGGATAAGGTTGGTTACTGGTCTCTAGAGACTTGGGGTGGTGCAACATTTGATTCTTGTATTCGATTCTTAGGGGAAGACCCTTGGGAGCGTTTACGTGAACTAAAAAAAGCGATGCCTAATACACCAATGCAAATGCTACTGCGTGGTCAAAACCTTTTAGGATACCGCCATTATGCCGACGACGTAGTAGAGAAGTTTGTTGAACGCGCGCATGCTAACGGCATGGATGTATTCCGTATTTTTGATGCAATGAATGACGTGCGAAACTTCCAGAAAGCCGTTAAAGCAACGGTTGATGTTGGTGCGCATGCTCAAGGTACGTTGTCTTACACTACGAGCCCAGTGCATAACGCAGACACTTGGGTTGACTTGGCAAAACGCCTAGAGGATTTAGGTTGTCATTCGCTGTGTATTAAAGATATGTCTGGCTTACTTAAGCCTTATGAAGCGGAAGAGCTTATCACGCGTATCAAAGCGTCTTGTGATGTGCCATTGGCACTTCATTGTCATGCAACAACGGGGCTGTCTACAGCAACAGCGGTAAAAGCAGTAGAAGCCGGTATTGATATTCTCGATACTGCGATTTCTTCAATGAGTTGTACTTACGGTCATACACCGACTGAAACGGTAGTCGCTATGCTAGAAGGCACCGAGCGAGATACCAATTTGAAACTCGAGCAACTGGAACCTATCGCCGCATATTTCCGTGAGGTACGTAAGAAGTATGCGAAGTGGGAAGGCCAGTTAAAAGGAGTCGATTCACGCATCCTGATTGCTCAAGTGCCTGGTGGTATGCTGACCAATATGGAAGGCCAGTTGAAAGAGCAGGGCGCTGCGGATCGCATTGATGAAGTATTAGAAGAGATCCCTCGTGTACGTGAAGATCTTGGTTTCATTCCATTGGTGACTCCAACTTCACAGATCGTCGGTACGCAAGCGGTGATTAACGTTCTTACTGGCGAGCGCTATAAGAGTATTACCAAGGAAACCGCTGGTCTATTGAAAGGTGAGTACGGTCAAGCGCCAGCCGAGTTAAATGCAGAACTGCAAGCGAAAGTGCTTGATGGTAAAGAGCCAATTACCTGTCGTCCTGCCGATTTACTTGAGCCTGAAATGGAGACGCTTACGGTTGATCTGATGGAGAAAGCGAAATCAGAAGGCATTAAGCTAGCAAGTGAGCGTGTTGATGACGTACTCACTTATGCACTTTTCCCTCAAGTTGGGCTTAAGTTCCTTAAGAATCGTGAAAACCCAGAAGCATTTGAGCCTGCACCAACGCTAGAAGCTGCAAAGCCTGCTGTACCTGCGGCTCAACCAGCAACTGGCGGTGTAGAAACTTATAGTGTACGTGTTGACGGGCAGGTGTATGAGGTGGAAGTTGGTCCTAAAGGTGAACTGACATCTGTTGCTCCTTCTAATGCACCGGCAAAATCGGCTACACCTAGCACACCTTCTAATGCTTCAGCTGAAGCGGTGCCTGCTCCTCTTGCAGGTAACATCTTCAAAGTGAATGTTCAGCCTGGTGCTGAGGTAGCTGAAGGCGATGTATTGCTCATCCTTGAAGCGATGAAAATGGAAACTGAAGTACGAGCGGCGCGTGGTGGTGTGGTTCAAGAGCTGAACGTTAAAGAAGGCGATGCTGTCACAGTAGGTGCGCCTCTGTTGAGCCTGGCGTAAGGGAGTATCATGGACGGATTGTTAACCCTTTGGGCAGAAACAGGGATCGCTAACTTCGAGTTCGGCCAAATCTGTATGATGCTGGTTGGTTGTACTTTGCTGTTTTTGGCAATTAAAAAAGGATTTGAACCTTTACTGTTATTGCCGATTGGTTTCGGTACTATTTTGGCGAATATTCCAAATGCTGGCTTTACTGAGCCTGGTGGCTTGCTCTACTACGTTTACTACATTGGGATTGAATCGGGTGTGTTCCCGCTATTGATCTTCATGGGTGTGGGCGCGATGACCGACTTTGGTGCTTTGATCGCAAACCCAAAAACGTTGTGGTTAGGTGCGGCTGCGCAGTTTGGTATTTTTGCAACACTGTTTGGCGCTATTTTGCTCAACTATGTACCTGGCATGGAGTTCTCCATGGCAGATGCTTCGTCTATCGCGATCATCGGTGGTGCTGATGGGCCGACAGCGATTTTCTTAGCGAGTAAGCTCTCTCCAGATCTGCTAGGTGCGATTGCAGTCGCGGCATACAGCTATATGGCATTGGTGCCGATCATCCAGCCACCAATCATGAAAGCACTGACAACCAAGGAAGAACGTCAAATTAAGATGGCTCAGCTTCGTCATGTTGGTAAATGGGAGAAAGTCATCTTCCCGCTTGCTGTATTACTGATGACGATTCTGTTCTTACCTTCAGCTACGCCATTGGTTGGTATGTTCTGTTTGGGTAACTTGATGCGTGAAGCTGGTGTGGTCGATCGTTTATCGAAAACTGCTCAAAATGAATTGATCAACATAGTGACTATTTTTTTAGGTCTTGGTGTTGGTTCTAAGCTGCAAGCTGAGCAGTTCTTGAACCTAGAAACGTTAGGTATCTTGGGGTTAGGCGCAGTTGCATTTAGTATCGGTACTGGTGCGGGCGTCCTGATGGCGAAACTGCTTAACAAGTTCTCGAAAGAAGACATCAACCCACTTATTGGTGCGGCTGGCGTTTCTGCGGTACCAATGGCCGCGCGAGTCGTAAACAAAGTTGGTTTACAAGCTAACCCGCAAAACTTCTTGTTAATGCATGCGATGGGACCAAACGTTGCTGGTGTGCTGGGTTCAGCCGTTGCGGCTGGTATATTGTTAGCACTTGTTGGTTAGACATTATTGAAAATGGAATGATCAACCAATTTACAAAATCACGATTAACTTAGGTTAACAAAATGGTTTATAGTCAAAGGGATGCTTTCGCATCCCTTTTTGTTTTCTTGCAGGGAATGGTTTATGGAACACAAACAGATCGTTATCACTGAGTTTGGTGATGCCAACGTACTCGCGATTCAACATGCTTCTACACCATCACCACAGCTTGGTGAAGTCTTAGTAAAAGTCGCTTTTTCAGGCGTAAATCCTATTGATGTCAAAACTCGAGCTGGGCTCGGTTGGGCGGCAGCGCAGAATAAGGATAATTTACCTTGGGTGCCAGGTTACGACATCTCAGGAAAAGTGATGTCTTGTGGAGAGGGGGCATCACGCTTTAATGAAGGTGATGAGGTGGCTGGATTTATTGGTTTCCCAGTTCGAGGCGGTGGATACAGTCAATACATATGTGTTCCAGAAACTGAGTTAAGTCATGTTCCTAGCTCTGTCACTTTAGAGGCAGCTGCTGCATTACCGTTGGCGGGACAAACTGCGGCACAAGCTCTCAGTAAGGCTAATGTGACGGAAAACGATCGCGTACTTATCCTCGCTGGTGCCGGTGGTGTTGGACACCTCGCGGTACAAATTGCGATCGCGACGAAAGCGGAAGTCTTTACAACCTGCAGTGAACGAAATTTAGATTACCTTGCGACGCTCGGTGCTCATGCAGTGAACTATCAATTTGCACCAGTGTCAGAACGTGTTGAAGATGTTGATGTTTTGATTGATTTAGTAGGCGGAGATGCTGCGTTAGATGCGCTTAAATGCCTGAAAGACAATGCGAGAGTCATCACCGTTCCAACCATAACTGCTGAGCTGATTTGTGAAAAAGCCAAACTCCTAGGCTTTGAGGCTAGTGGCATGTTGGTTGAACCAGACCCTGCGCAGTTAGATACCTTGTTGTACATGGTCGGCGTTGGCTTACTGAAGACTGAAATTCAACAGGTTTATCCTATGAGTGATGTCATTGGTGCTCACCAGCAGGTCGAATCAGGAAGAACCAGAGGCAAGGTGTTGCTTGATATGACATGCTAGAAGCATTTAACACGAGTTTTGAAAGTTTAGCGCTTTGGTTTTCAGATTCAGCATTATGGGTGCTTTTCATGACCGGTTTTCTCAGTGCCACGTTGTTGCCTGGTGGTTCTGAGGCGGGCTTAGTTGCCACTCTCTCATTAAATCAATACTCCGTTTCTTCAATTGTTATGGTCGCTACTATCGGTAATACGCTTGGTGGCTTAACAAATTATTGGCTTGGCTTGTGGATTCCCAACAAAGCACAAGAGGAAAAGCACGGTCATACCGCATTAAAGTGGCTCTCTAAGTATGGCTATTGGGGATTATTTTTTAGCTGGTTACCTGTAATAGGAGACCCGCTGTGTTTAGCCGCAGGGTGGCTAAGAATGAAGTTTCTGCCTTGCGTGATTTTAATATTTTTAGGAAAGGCTGCTAGGTATAGCTTACTTGCGGCCATCTATCTCGGATTATTTTAAGGAAAGTACATGAAGATGTTTTGGGTTGGCGCGTGTTCACTGTTGGTGATCACGGGCTGTGCATCAAATACGCCAGTTTCATCACTGCCGAAAGGGGTAACTTTCGTTGAGTCATCGAAAGCTGAAGAAGGCAAAGTTAAGATTCCATACCAAAAGTATAAACTCGATAATGGTTTAACGGTGATCTTAGCTCCTGAAGATTCTGACCCATTGGTCCATGTGGATGTGACTTACCATGTTGGTTCAGCTCGTGAAGAAGTGGGTAAGTCTGGTTTTGCGCATTTCTTTGAGCACATGATGTTCCAAGGTTCAGAGAACGTTGGTGACCAAGAGCACTTCAGAATCATCACAGAGGCTGGCGGCACGTTAAATGGTACAACAAACCGCGATCGTACTAACTACTTTGAAACTGTCCCTGCTAACCAGCTCGAGAAAATGCTGTGGTTAGAGTCTGACCGTATGGGCTTTTTGTTGGATGCGGTTTCTCAACGCAAATTTGAAATTCAGCGTTCGACTGTAAAAAATGAGCGAGCTCAGCGTTACGATAATCGTCCTTATGGCTTAATTTGGGAGCGCATGTCCGAAGCGCTATATCCTGAAGGTCATCCGTATTCGTGGCAAACCATTGGTTATGTTGAAGATCTTGATCGTGTTGATGTGAACGACCTCAAAGCGTTTTTCTTGCGTTGGTATGGCCCAAACAATGCGACTATCACGATCGGTGGTGACTTAGACGTTGAACAAACTCTAGAGTGGGTAAATAAGTACTTCGGTTCGATTCCTCGTGGTCCTGAGGTTGAAAATGCGCCGAAACAACCTGCAAAACTGCAAGAAGATAAATACATCACTCTAGAAGATCGTATTCAACAACCTATGGTGATGATCGCGTGGCCAACAACCTACAACGGCGAAGAAAGCCAAGCGTCTCTCGACACGTTATCAGAAGTATTGGGTGGCGGTACCAACAGCGTGCTCTATCAAGACCTAGTGAAGACTCAAAAAGCGGTCGATGCTGGTTCATTCCATGACTGTGCTGAACTGGCGTGTAACTTTTACGTTTACGCAATGGGCGATTCTGGAGACAAAGGCGACCTATCAAAACTGTACGACGAGCTTTTACAATCACTGAATCAGTTTGCGGAAAAAGGCGTGACAGAAGATCGCCTTGAGCAGTTGAAGGGTAAAGCGGAAGCGGATGCTATTTTTGCGCTAGAAAGCGTTAAAGGTAAAGTGACTCAGTTGGCTTCCAACGAGACATTTTTCGGCGATCCTGATCGTCTTGAGCAACAGCTTGAACAAATCCGTGCAGTTACGCCGACTTCGGTAGAAAAAGCGTATACGGACTTTATCCAAGGTAAGAACAAAGTGACCCTAAGCGTGGTCCCAAAAGGAAAAACAGACCTTGTCGTAAAACCTGCGACCTTTGTGACACCAAAGCGTACGTTGCCAGAATATGAGAAGATTTCCGATGACCAATTGGCGTATCGTCGTGCGACCGATAACTTCGATCGCTCAGTGCAACCGCCAGTAGGAGAACCAGTGAAAGCGACGATGCCAGAGCTGTACGAGTTACATTTCAAGAATGGCTCAGAGCTGCTTGGTGCAGTTAGCGATGAAACGCCGACGGTGATGATGCAATTTAGTCTACCTGCAGGGACACGTTTTGTTGAAAAGGGTAAAGAAGGTCTTGCCCAATTGACCGCTGCGATGTTGCAAGAAGGCACAACGAAACGCAGTGTCGAAGAGATTCAAGCTGAGCTTGATAAACTGGGTAGTGTTATCTCTGTTAATGCCACAGGTTATACAACAAACATCAGTGTTTCTGCTCTAGAAAAGAACTTAGAGCCGACGTTAAAAATTGTCGAAGAGATGTTGCTGTCTCCTGCATTTAATCAAGATGATTTCGAGCGTGTAAAAATGCAAGCGCTAGAAGGCCTGGTATATGAGCACCAAAATCCAAGTTGGATGGCGTCACAAGCGAGTCGCCAGGTGCTCTATGGGGATTCGGTTTTTGCTCGACCAAAAGACGGCACGCAAGCAGGTGTCAGTGCATTAACGTTGGATGATGTCCGTGAATTCTACTCGAAGCATTACACGCCACAAAGTGCGCAAATCGTCGTTGTTGGTGACATCAATAAACAGGAAATTGAGCAGCAACTGACGTTCTGGAAAAACTGGCAAGATGAAGCTGCGCCATTGTATGCACCGCAAAGCATTGCTGCATTAGGTGAGCAAAAGATCCATCTTGTTGATAAACCAGGAGCGCCGCAAAGTGTGGTCATGATGGTTCGTCAAGGTATGCCTTACGACGCAACGGGCGATTTTTACCTAAGCCAACTGGCAAACTTCAACTTAGCTGGGAACTTCAATAGCCGCATTAACCAAAATCTACGTGAAGACAAGGGTTACACATACGGTGCTTACGGCTATTTCTCTGGTAATCCAGAAACAGGCTCGGTGGTTTTCACCGCGCAAGTACGAGCGGATGCAACGGTTGCTTCGATCATTGAGATGGAAAATGAGCTAAATGAATACTCGCAGTCAGGTATTACTGATGAAGAGATGAAATTTATGCGTCAAGCGGTCGGTCAAAAAGATGCACTGAAATATGAAACGCCAACACAAAAAGCGGAGCTCATCAGTGATATTCTTAAGTACAACCTCGATCATGATTACTTGCAGCAAAGAAACGCTATCGTAGAAAAAGTTGATAAGCAGACGTTGAATGCGCTGGCTCAGAAATGGTTTGATCCAAATGACTATCAAATTATCGTCGTTGGTGATGCTAAATCGTTGCGTCCTCAATTAGAAAAGTTGGGGAAAGACGTAGAAGAGCTTGAAATCATTCGATAGAGTACACATTTAATAGCGGAGAAACGTTTCTCCGCTATTCATCTAGATAAGCAACTTTTCGTGGGTTATTTATCTAGATGCATTAACTATCAATAACTTAGCTTACACTTGTGTTATGTAACAAGTGTCCTGCTCCCAATATAAGCGAACCTCATTTTGACTGATTTTGCTGCGCGACTAAAAAAAGTTGCATCAAACCCCGAAGTATTTAAGCAGTTTGGACGCGGTGTTGAGCGAGAAACTTTGCGCTATCGTCAGGATGGACATCTAGCTACAACTCCTCATCCTGAAGGGTTAGGCTCTGCGTTCACAAATCAATGGATCACAACGGATTTTTCGGAATCATTGTTAGAGTTCATTACGCCTGTGTCACATGAAATTCCAGAACTGATGGCACAGCTGAAAGATATCCATCATTTCACTCAAACCAAAATGGGTGAAGAGAAAATGTGGCCACTATCAATGCCGTGCTACGTAGACTCAGAGGATGATATTCAGTTAGCCCAGTATGGCTCTTCGAATGCAGCGAAAATGAAAACGTTGTACCGAGAAGGCCTAAAGCGTCGTTATGGCAGCCTGATGCAAATTATTTCAGGTGTCCACTTTAACTTCTCGTTTCCTGAAACATTTTGGGATGCGCTCTATGGCGAGCAAGATGAACAAGCCCGCCAAGATGCTAAGTCTGATGCGTACTTTGCGTTGATCCGTAATTACTACCGCTTTGGCTGG
The DNA here is from genome assembly GCF_033339495.1 of Vibrio sp. 2134-1. Taxonomy (NCBI): domain Bacteria; kingdom Pseudomonadati; phylum Pseudomonadota; class Gammaproteobacteria; order Vibrionales; family Vibrionaceae; genus Vibrio; species Vibrio sp. 2134-1. Next base: position 31,844 of record NZ_JAWOUS010000017.1, on the reverse strand, counting down.
ATGATTCCCTACTTCTTTGGTGCATCACCAGCGTTATGTGGCTCTTTTATTCAAGGTCGTGAAACCGATCTGCCATTCGAGAAGATTGGCGGGACATTATATTTGCCGAAGTCGACGTCTTTGCGTTTGAGCGATCTTGGCTATACCAATAGTGCTCAAAGTGTGCTGAAAATTGGTTTTAACAGCATTGACCAATACCTCGATGGTTTGAGTGATGCGATTCGCCACCCATCAGAAGAGTTTGCGAAAATTGGGGTAAAAGTTGATGGTGAATACCGCCAGCTTAATTCCAATATCTTACAAATTGAGAATGAACTGTACGCTCCGATTCGTCCAAAACGTGTATCGAAAAGTGGTGAGAAGCCTTCAGATGCGTTACGACGCGGTGGTGTCGAATACATTGAAGTTCGTTCTCTAGATGTTAACCCATTCAGCGCAGTGGGTTTAAATGAAGAGCAAGTACGATTCTTGGATCTCTTCCTTACCTGGGCGGCCTTGTCAGACTCAGACCCTATGGATAACTGTGAATTAGAGTGTTGGCGCGATAACTGGAATAAAGTCATTGTTTCTGGCCGTGAAAAAGGTCTAATGCTGCAAATTGGTTGCCAAGGTGAGCGTCTATCTCTACAAGATTGGGCACACCGAGTTTTCGTCGAGTTACGTCAAATAGCACAGCAAATGGATATGACCGCTGGTGGCAGTGCATACCAAGATGTGTGTAATCAACTCGAGACATGGATTGATAACCCAGAACTAACGATCTCTGGTCAACTATTAGAGCTAACGAAAGAGCTGGGTGGGCTAGGTAAAGTTGGTTGTACTCTTGGTATGAAGTACCGTGATGAAAACCTAGCTCACGGTTATCAGTACTATTCACAAGATACGATGGAAACGGAAGTAGCGTCGTCCGTGGAAAAACAAAAGCAAGCAGAGCAGAGTGATACGCTTTCTTTTGATGATTTTTTGGAAGATTACTTTGCTTACCTGAAGCAGTAATGACTAACTAAGGATTGGTGCGGTTGAACATTAAGTCGTCAGTAGTAGCGGTACTTGGAAGCGTGTTACTTGCAGGTTGTGCTACGGCACCGCCAAAGCAGCAGAATAACTTATGCGAGATATTCCGAGAGAAATCCGGTTGGTACGATGATGCCAAAGATATGGAAGATGAATGGGGGACCCCTATTCATGTCGCTATGGCCATCATTAAACAAGAAAGCAGCTTTCGGCACGATGCAAAACCACCTAAAGATTATTTGCTAGGGTTTATTCCTTGGGGACGAGTCAGCAGTGCGTATGGTTACGCTCAAGCTCAAGACCCTGCTTGGGAAGACTTCCAAGATGCCACAGGTCAGGGTGGCTCTCGTACCAACTTCGATGATTCTATGATGTTTGTCGGTTGGTATACTCATGAAACACGGCGTCAGCTAGGGATTTCATTATGGGATCCCTATAACCAGTATCTGGCTTATCATGAAGGGCGAGGTGGGTATAAGCGAGGTACTTATAATCGAAAGCCTAGTTTAATCAAAGTCGCTCGACGTGTTGAACAAACAGCGAAAACTTATGGCTGGCAGCTGAAGCAATGTCGTCAGGAATTAGAAGACAACAGCAGCTGGTTCTTTTAGCCCACAGTCAGTTCATGTGCTGTAGGGATGAATGACATTTATCCATTACCGAAAGGTACTGGAGTTACAATCAGGAGAGATGTAATGCCTTTACTCGATAGTTTTACCGTGGACCACACTCGTATGAACGCACCCGCTGTACGAGTGGCGAAAACCATGCAGACCCCAAAAGGGGATACGATTACTGTTTTCGACTTACGCTTTACTGCGCCAAACAAAGACATTCTTTCTGAAAAAGGTATTCACACCCTAGAGCACCTTTATGCAGGCTTTATGCGTAATCACCTAAACGGTGATTCTGTTGAGATCATCGATATTTCGCCTATGGGTTGCCGCACAGGTTTTTACATGAGCCTGATTGGCACACCATCAGAGCAGCAAGTCGCAGATGCTTGGATTGCAGCAATGGAAGATGTGCTGAAGGTAGAAAGTCAGAATAAGATCCCTGAACTTAACGAATACCAATGCGGCACGGCAGCAATGCACTCTTTAAAAGAAGCACAACAGATCGCAAAGAACATTTTGGATGCTGGTGTTTCGGTGAACAAAAATGATGAACTTGCTTTGCCTGAGTCGATGTTAAAAGAGTTGCGCATCGACTAGGTGCTCATTAAGAAGCATATTGCCCCAATAAGTAAAAAGCCTGACATGAGTCAGGCTTTTCTTTTGGTTATTTGGATGTCGATTTTTTCTTCTTCGGATAAACACGAACGAGCTTGATTCGGTTCTCTTCAATCTCAACAAGTTCCATTGGGTGACCCGCTACTCTCACACTTAGATGGCTCTCAGGAATATCTTCCAAGTGTTCTAAAATGAGCCCGTTTAGCGTTCTCGGGCCATCCGTTGGTAAATCCCATTTCAGGCCTTTGTTGATATCTCGGATATTGGTGCTGCCTTCAATAAGAAAGCTTCCGTCACCTTGAGGACTGATTTCATCAGAGAGGCTTGGAGAAATGGACGTCGTGAACTCACCAATGATCTCTTCCAGAATATCTTCAAGAGTGATTAGACCGATGATATCACCGTACTCATCCACGATCAGACCGATACGTTGCTTGTTACGTTGGAATTTCAACATTTGCACGTTCAGTGGTGTGCCTTCTGGGATGTAATAGACCTCATCAGCAGCACGTAATAGCGTTTCTTTGTTGAATTCGTTCTTTTCCAACATCAGACGATAAGCCTCGCGCAAGCGCAGCATGCCAACCACTTCATCAATTTGGTCACGATAGAAAACTATGCGTCCATGTGGTGAGTGGGTTAGCTGACGAACAATGGATTTCCAGTCGTCATTAATATCGATACCAGTAATTTCATTGCGTGGGACCATAATGTCGTTCACGGTGACGTGCTCAAGATCCAAAATCGACACCAGCATGTCTTGGTGTCGGCGAGGAATCAAACCGCCAGCTTCATTTACCACCGTACGCAGCTCATCGGAGCTAAGATGATCTTCTGCTGAGTGATCCGCTCTTACGCCAAGTAAGCGGATAAAGCCATTCGTAATAAAGTTAACAAGCATCACTAAAGGCGACAGTAACTTCATCAGTATGGTCAATAATATACTGCTCGCGTAGGACACGCGTTCAGGGTAAAGCGCTGCAATTGTTTTAGGGGTAACCTCGGCAAAAACCAGTACAACCATAGTTAGTGCACCGGTTGCGATAGCGACACCTAAATCACCATACAAACGCATACCAATAATGGTTGCGATAGCAGACGCGAGAATATTAACGAGGTTGTTGCCGATAAGAATAAGACCAATCAAACGATCTGGACGGTCTAATAGTCTTTCGACTCGCTTAGCACCCTTATGCCCGTTTTTGGCTAAGTGTTTTAAGCGATAACGATTCAGAGACATCATCCCTGTTTCTGAACCGGAAAAGTAACCTGATATGACGATAAGACACGCGAGTAGCGCAAACAAGATACCCGTAGAGATGTCGTCCAAAACGTTGCTGTTCCTTGTAAGTATTGGGTTATATAACGGTTGAGTAAGTCCGTTAAGTCAAAGAGTTAAGGCGTACTGTATTTTATCTAGCCTAAAATATAAAGGATAGGAGCCCTAGAGCTCCTTAATTCAAGATGATTTCTTTTACAAAGCGACTGCCAAAATATGCCAGAGTTAACAGTGTTGCTCCTGCAACAGCGAACCATGTGACTTTTCTACCACGCCAGCCTTTTTGATAGTGACCCCAAAGCAGTATTGAGTACACCACCCAAGCGATGAAAGAAAGAATGCCCTTATGTGCCTTACCTTGGGCAAACATATCCTGCACAAAGACAAAGCCAGTAATGAGCGTGGCAGTTAACAATAAGTTACCGATCAAAATAATTTTGAAGAGTTGACGCTCCACCATTAATAGAGGCGGCAGGTTTGGGTTAATCGCCAAAGATTTTTTTGCTTTCAGTTTGTGATCCAGCCAAGCCAACTGAAGCGCATAGAGTGCCCCGATAGTTAAAGTCGCGTATGAGAAGAGCGCAAATGAAATATGAATGAGTAGCTTAGGGTCATTCTCTAGGTGCTTTATAAACGTGCTTGGCAAAAATGTGGCAGCAGATAAATTGATGGCAGCAAAGCTATAAACGACAGGCAATAAAAACCACAGTCGGTTTTTCAACATAGCAAGGCTCATGACCAGAGAAATAATAAAACTGATCAAAGAAGCCACGTTGAGAATACTCAGGTTTTGACCTGAACCATCAAAGATCAGATCACTCAAAATCCACGCATGAAAAACAAGCGCACAGGCAGCACTAGCAAACACTGTTTTTGCTTTGATTCCTGACTGTTGTGAGAGTCCGGGTATGATGGTCGCAATCGCCAAGACATAAAGTATGGCGGCCGCGATGGCTATTAAGCTATCCATGAATCCTAAATATTATTGTGCACGATGGAGAAATTATACCTTGCATTACACTTTGGGGCTACGTTATATCCGACATCAATCGTGAGAGATGAGATATTGAAATTAATAAGTTACCGCACCATATATAAATAGAGACAAGAATAGGACAGCGGTACGGGTATGACTCAGACCTTGGCTAATGTATACTCACACTAATTAATCGCCATTTTAGCGAAGAGACAAAGATGTTTGAGAATTTAACGGATCGATTATCCAAAACGCTGAAAAATATCAGTGGTAAAGGTCGTCTGACCGAAGACAACATTAAAGAAACCCTACGTGAAGTCCGAATGGCTCTACTTGAAGCTGACGTTGCGCTTCCGGTCGTTCGTGAATTTGTGAACCGCGTTAAAGAAAAAGCGGTGGGCGTAGAAGTTTCTAAATCTCTGACTCCAGGTCAGGAATTTATCAAGATCGTTCAAACAGAACTTGAAGCCGTAATGGGTGAGTCGAATGAGGCGCTAAACCTTGCTGCTCAACCACCTGCTGTGCTTCTTATGGCTGGTCTACAAGGTGCGGGTAAAACCACATCGGTAGGTAAGTTATCTAAGCTTCTAAAAGAACGTGACAAGAAGAAAGTCTTGGTTGTGTCTGCCGACGTTTACCGTCCTGCGGCAATCAAGCAGCTTGAAACACTGGCATCAGACATCGGTGTTGACTTCTTCCCATCATCACCAGACCAAAAGCCTATTGATATCGCCAATGCAGCGATTGACCATGCGAAGAAAAAGTTCTACGACGTACTTATTGTCGATACCGCAGGTCGTTTGGCAATTGATGAAGAGATGATGGGGGAGATCAAAGATCTTCACGCAGCTATCAACCCAGTAGAAACGCTATTTGTTGTTGACGCCATGACGGGTCAAGACGCAGCAAATACAGCAAAAGCCTTTGGCGATGCGCTACCTCTTACCGGTGTAGTTCTAACTAAGGTTGATGGTGATGCTCGTGGTGGTGCGGCACTTTCAGTACGCCATGTCACGGGCAAACCAATCAAATTCTTGGGTGTCGGTGAAAAAACTGACGCGCTAGAACCGTTCCACCCAGATCGTGTTGCTTCACGTATTCTTGGCATGGGTGACGTTCTGTCTTTGATTGAAGACCTACAACGCAACGTTGACCAAGAAAAGGCAGAAAAGTTAGCGAAGAAGTTCAAAGAGAAGAAAGGTTTCGACCTTGAAGATTTCCGTGAACAGCTAGGCCAGATGCAAAACATGGGCGGCATGATGGGGATGATGGATAAGCTTCCAGGAATGTCCCAGCTACCAGACAATGTGAAAGATAAAGTCGATGACAAGATGTTCAAACAGATGGAAGCGATCATCAGCTCCATGACAATGAAAGAACGTCAACGCCCAGAAATTATCAAGGGCTCGCGCAAGAAGCGTATCGCGGCTGGTTCTGGTGTGCAGGTTCAAGATGTAAACCGCTTACTAAAACAGTTCACCCAAATGCAGAAAATGATGAAAAAGATGCAAAAAGGTGGCATGAAAGGCATGATGCGCAACATGCAAGGCATGATGGGCGGCATGGGTGGTGGCGGTGGCTTCAACCCATTTGGTCGTTAATTAATCGATCACGCATAGATTCAGGGTGTTAGGTACGTCACAAACTTTAAATTCAATTTATGTTGGTGAAAAAGTAACTAAACTCCTTGCATTGCTCCGGGAGAAGAGTAAAATTCCGGAGCTTTATTTTGGCACGAGACCCCAAGCTGTTTAATTTCTTGAATGGTTTTTGGGGTTAATTTTATTTTTGAGAAAGCAAAGAGGACGACATGGTAACCATTCGTTTGGCACGTCACGGCGCTAAAAAGCGTCCATTTTATCAAATCGTAGTAGCGGACAGCCGCAACGCTGCAACTGGCCGTTTCATCGAGAAAGTTGGTTTCTTCAACCCAACTGCTAAAGGTCAAGAAGAAGGTCTACGTCTAGACCTAGACCGCGTTAACCACTGGGTTGGTCAAGGCGCGTCAGTATCTGACCGTGTTGCTAAGCTAGTTAAAGACGCTCAAAAAGCGGCTTAATTTTTTACTTGAAAAGTAGAAACTAGTTTATGTCGATGAAAGGTAAAGAAACAATGAGCAACGAAAAGATTGTTGTAGGCAAGTTTGGTGCTACTTACGGCATTCGTGGTTGGCTTAAGGTTTTTTCCTACACAGACAATGCTGAAAGCATTTTCGATTACAGCCCTTGGTACATTAACCAAAAGGGCAAGTGGGTTGAGTACAAAGTAGAAAGCTGGAAGCGCCATAACAAAGGTATGGTGGCTAAGCTGGAAGGCATGGATGTTCGTGAAGACGCGCATCTAATGACGAACTTTGAAATTGCTATTGACCCTGCGGTACTTCCTGAATTGTCAGAAGATGAGTTCTACTGGCGCGAATTGTTTGGGATGCAAGTTGTAACTACTAAAGGTTACGATCTAGGTGTCGTTACTGACATGCTAGAAACTGGCTCAAACGATGTTCTGGTTGTTAAAGCAAATCTTAAAGATGCTTTCGGGCAGAAGGAACGATTAATCCCGTTCCTTGAAGAGCAAGTGATCATTAATGTTGATCGCGAAGCTCAACGGATCGAAGTTGACTGGGATCCTGGATTCTAATCTCCAAAATTACAGAGCGAGATAAACATGTGGGTTGGCGTTATTAGCCTTTTTCCAGAAATGTTCCGTTCTGTTACTGATTTTGGAGTAACAGGTCAAGCGGTTAAAAAAGGTCTTTTGTCGATTGAGACTTGGAATCCTAGAGATTTCACTCACGACAAACATCGCACAGTCGATGACCGACCTTACGGTGGTGGCCCTGGTATGTTAATGATGGTTCAGCCTTTGCGCGATGCCATTCATACCGCGAAAGCAGCCTCACCGGGCAAGACGAAAGTCATCTACCTTTCTCCTCAAGGTCGCAAGCTCGACCAGAAAGGAGTGGAAGAACTGGCAACGAATGAGAACTTGCTTCTGATTTGTGGTCGTTATGAAGGGGTAGATGAGCGCATCATTCAATCTGAAGTCGACGAAGAATGGTCGATTGGTGATTTTGTGATGACGGGTGGTGAGATACCAGCCATGACGTTAATCGACTCTGTCTCTCGGTTTGTTCCGGGTGTACTAGGGGATTTCGCGTCAGCAGAAGAAGACTCTTTTGCAAATGGCTTGTTAGATTGCCCTCACTATACGCGTCCAGAAGTATTGGATGACAAAGAGGTACCAGCTGTACTGATGTCAGGCAATCACAAGGACATTCGTCAATGGCGACTCAAGCAGTCGTTGGGCCGTACTTGGCTAAGAAGACCAGAGCTCCTGGAAAACCTAGCTCTGACTGACGAACAGGAACAATTACTTGCTGAGTTTGTTAATGAGCATAAAGCCATTAAAGAACATAACGCAAAGTAACCTAATTTATTTAGTATCAGTTTATTCTAGGAATTTAAAAAATGAGTAACATCATCAAAGCTCTTGAAGAAGAGCAAATGAAATCAGACCTACCTAAATTTGCACCAGGTGACACTGTTGTAGTTCAAGTTAAGGTAAAAGAAGGTGACCGTGAGCGTCTACAGGCTTTCGAAGGCGTTGTAATCGCAATCCGTAACCGTGGTCTACACTCTGCTTTCACTGTACGTAAGATCTCTAACGGTGAAGGTGTTGAGCGTACGTTCCAAACACACTCTCCAATCGTTGATAGCATCGAAGTTAAACGCCGTGGTGCAGTACGTCGTGCCAAGTTGTACTACCTACGTGAGCGTTCTGGTAAGTCTGCTCGTATCAAAGAGAAACTTGCTAAGAAGTAATGCTATAACTAGCGTTCTCATCTTAAACGGAGTCCTTTTAGGGCTCCGTTTTTTTATTTGTGTAATTAGCTTGCTCGTTTCTTTTCACCCGACCTGCACTGTCGATGCTCATGCACTGACGTACACTCCACGCCTCTGTCTTGTTGTGAATAGATTCCTGATGTCGCTATGGCTCCTCGGAATGACGGGAAATGATGATCAAATATTACTGGGTACTGTGGTTAAAATTCGTCATTCTGGATAGCGACGAAGGACCGTGATTCAGAATCTACTAGTTGAGAATGTAAGTGTTTAAGTTGTTAGCTTCATCCTTGCTGTTAGTTGATTCTTAATGTCGCTATGGCTCCTCGGAATTACAGGAAATGATGGTCAAAGATTACAGAGTACCGTGGTAAAAATTCGTCATTCTGGACAGCGACGAAGGAGCGTGGTTAAAAATCTACTCGCTGAGAATGCTAGTGTTTCAGTTGTCCAACAGTATTCTTGCTATGAGTAGGTTCTTGATTTCGCTATGGCTCCTCTGAATGACGGGAATTGATAGCCAAAGATTACAGGGTACCGCGGTTAAAATTCGTCATTCTGGACAGCGACGAAGGAGCGTGATTCAGATTCCCCAAGAAGGAACCTAGGGTATTCCTTTACCCTAGGTCTCAATTTAATACTGGTCTTCAGACCAACCATCACTATCGGACATATCGGGTGCGCCTGGGATGGTGTTTTCTTCATCTGCCCATTCACCAAAATCAATCATTTGGCATTGTTTACTGCAGAAAGGGCGATGAGGACTTTGTTCTCCCCATTCTACGTCGGCGCCACATTGTGGACATTGAACGATGGTAACTTTAGACATAGTTGAGCGTCCCATTACTAATTGGTGTTAAAGGGTAGTATACCTAAACGAATTAAAGATGGCTTATTCAACGCGCTATTGCTGCTACGAAATTTTATCAAATATAAGCGCAATAAAGCGTTGAATTTTAGATTATGGAGGCGAGGCGTAGTGTCGTCTTAGCTGCACACAGCAAGTTCAAATTCAATATCTTGTGTGCACGCTTGACCGTTTTCAAACGACATGAACTTGATCGCAAAGCGGTTTTTATGGCCTGAAATCATAGGATACACGCCATATTCCATTGGGATGTGAAGTCTTAGAATGTTGGCTTCATCAGCGTCACTTTGGAAGAAACCTGCACGACCGATTTGAGCTTTGAAATGTCCGGTCTCTCTAGTGAGCTTTAACCATAACGAAAGCGCATCAGATAAGGGCTTTAAACTTGCTTGCCACTGTTGTGCATCACGCTTTTTACGTTCAATAGGTAGATGAAGCCAGTAGTGTAATGCTGGCAGATCAAAACAGCATGAACCACCCGGTAGATTAAAGCGTTGACGGATAGAGCTTAGGAAGCGATCTTCTTTTAATGCTTGGCCAAAACGTTCAGCACCCATCAGTTGGCTATGAACGACATCTATCTCTTGTAGTAGGGTATTTAATGCGTCTTGATCGACGCCATCAACATTTAGCCAATGGCGGTACGACAGCCGTTGCTTCTCTAAATCTTTGGCCAGTTCACTTTTCAGCTGGATCTGTTCGAAGATCTCAACCATATCGAATAACGCACGGAAAAACAGTTGGTACTGGTGATTTTCGCTAAACCCAGAGGCCAAGTGAGCCTGACGCAGCAGAGACTCCACTCTTAGATAAATACGAGTTTTCTCATTTAACGGATGTTCAAATTTGTGCGTGGTCATCGACATAAGCCTTTGTGAGTTTCGTTCCTATTTTCGCAGATTTTTCTTACACATGGCTAGGTACTTTTCGTGCAAATCTGTGATTTGAAGCAAAAGATCAGGGTCACTTGGATTATTCTTAACCACATCGTCTGCAAGCGCGAGCCTTTGCTCTCTTGATGCTTGAGAGGCAAGGATGGCGCGAACTTGATCTTCACTCACATTGTCTCGTTTCATCGTGCGAGATATCTGTGTATTCGGTTCTACATCGACGACAAGAATGCGATCACACAAACTATCTAGCTTGTTTTCTACGAGCAACGGCACCACAAGTAACGCATACTTTGAAGTGACTTGCTGCAAATCTTCGATCATCTTTTCACGAATTATCGGGTGCAACAGTGCGTTGAGCCATGCTTTTTCATCTGAATTCGAAAAGATTTTTTCTCTCAGCTTTGCGCGATCTAAAGTTTGGTCTTCACGAACGATATCGTGACCAAAGTGTTCAATAATCGCGTTTAGGCCGGGAGTACCTGGCTCGACAACTTCTCTTGCTACAATGTCGGCATCGACGATATCGATTTTAAATTGTTGTTTGAACAGGTTCGCGACGGTTGTTTTTCCACTAGCGATACCGCCTGTTAAACCAATAACCAAAGCCATTTACACTCCTAGAACTGAAGTAAAGTACCAGTTTAAAATCTGGTCGCCCCAAATTAAGCTTATCCAACCAGCAATTGCTAAGTAAGGACCGAAAGGGAAAGCTTTTTCAATTCCCTGCTTTTGCAAGCGTAGTTGAATGATGCCAAATACGATGCCAACCACAGAAGAAAGTAGAATGATCATCGGCAGTGACTGCCAGCCCAGCCAAGCCCCTAGTGCTGCTAGTAGTTTAAAATCACCATATCCCATTCCTTCTTTACCAGTAAGTAGCTTAAAGCCCCAGTAAACGGACCAGAGACATAGGTAACCAGCAATAGCACCAATGACAGAATCTTGTAGAGTAACAGGACTTATTTCGACTAATGCTAAGGCAATGCCAGCCCAAGTTAATGGTAATGTTAATTGGTCAGGTAACAACATAGTATCGAGATCGATAAATGTTGCGGCGATTAAGATAAAAGTAAAAAAGAGTAGGGCAACGGTAAAGTAACTAAAACCAAAGTAATAAGCGATAAAGCCTGAACAGAACGCGGTGAGCAGTTCAATCAGTGGATAGCGTGCACTAATGGTTGCCTGACAGTTGTGACATTTGCCTTTTAAAAGCAGCCAGCTAATCACAGGAATGTTGTCGCGAATACGTATCGGTGTTGCGCATTTCTGGCAGGAGGAGCGTGGGACGCTCAAGGTCAGCACTTCTTTAGGAGGTTCTATTTTGTATTCAGGAAATGACTCGGCACATTCGCGTCGCCATTCTAGTTCCATGATTTTAGGTAGTCGATAAATAACCACATTGAGGAAGCTACCCACGATCAGACCGAAGATGGTGGCAAACACAACGAATAGCCAAGGGTAGTACTGGAATACTTCCATATTTGTCTCTTGAGCGATGAGTGAAATCAGCAAGATGCTGTTTTAAAGGAGTTAACAGCTCATTCTAGCCCAATACACTCATTAAGTTAAAGATTGGCAAGTACATTGCTGTCACTAATCCGCCAACAACGATGCCTAAAAAAACGATAATTAGTGGCTCTAGAATTTTACTAAGGTTGTCGACGGTGTTATCGACTTCAAACTCGTAGATCGTTGCAACTTTATTGAGCATATCGTCAAGTCGACCAGACTCTTCACCGATCATGACCATTTGTAACACTAATTCAGGGAACACATTACAGTTACGCATGGCAACATACATTGGCATACCTGCGGCGGTATCACGGTAAACTTCTTCTATGGCGAGTTGATAGTGTAAGTTTCCTGAGGTTTTTGATGTGGTTTTTAAACTGGTTAGAATTGGAATACCCGCTGTAAAGCTTGTGGCGAGTGTTCGACTAAATTTGGCGATAGCAGCTTTTGATAATACAGGGCCCAGAACAGGAAATTTAAGCACAGAGCGGTTGAGCATTAAGCGAAAAGAATCTGAACGCTTAGAGATGATTCTCGCCGAGATGAATAAACTAATGGAGCCTAGTGCGATAAACGGACTCCAGTTTTGTGTCCAGGCGGAAAGATCTAATACTTGCCTGGTAAACCAAGGTAAGTCAGCACCAAAACCAACAAACATTTTTTCAAACTCGGGAATGACTTTGGTGAGCATGATAAACGAGACGCCTAACGCGACTAGCACTACCATCGCTGGGTAAATCAGGGCTTTGATCACTTTCGCACGGAGTTGTTCATTTTTTTCTCGGTAGGTGGCTAAGCGCTCGAATACTTCTGCTAAGTTACCGGATTGCTCACCTGTGGCGATAAGGTCGGTATAGAGTGGGTCAAAGTGTTCACTTGCAGTGCGCATGGCTTTTGACATGGGCGTACCCGCTTCAACGGCGCGTGTCACGCTCATCAAAATGGATTTCATCTCTGCTTTTTTGTGGTTTTCTGATACCAATTTTAAAGCCTGAACTAAGGGGACACCGGTTATCAACATCGTCGAAATTTGCCGGGTAAACACCGTGATGTCTCTGCCTTTCACGCGATGGCTGAGTTTAGTGAGAAACGAAATACTGCTTTTCTTTAACTTCTTGATCTTGATGTGCTGTGCGTCTAGACGCTCGCGTACTTCAATTTCTGTCATCGCGAGGGTTTGCCCAGATGTCTTTTTGCCTGAACTGTTGATGCCTTTCCAGCGGAAGTTTTTAAGTTGTGGTGTAGTGCTTTTCATAGAGGTGACTGCTGATTAAAGGATTAAAAATAAAGTACGCGCTGTAGTTCACTAAAACTTGTGATCCCTTGTTTGAGTTTTTCTATGCCCGACATTTGTAACGTGCTCATACCATTTGCGATGGCGAGTTTTTCTAGTTCATGTACCGAGGCGCCTTTAATAAGCGCTTCGGAAAGAAATTCATCAAAGCGCATCACTTCATAAATCCCCGTTCGGCCGGAATAACCATGGGTACACTCATTGCATCCATCGGGATTGGCTTTAAAAATGTTGTCGCTTGTTTGAATTCCGAGATGTTGTAGCTGAACGGTAAGCTCTTGCGACTGTTTGCAGTGCGAGCACAGTTTTCGGGCCAAGCGCTGGGCAATAATCAAACTAAGAGATGAGGCCAAGTTAAAGCTTTCTACGCCCATGTTTGATAAACGAATCACCGTTTCAGCCGCAGAATTGGTATGCAAGGTTGAAAGTACTAAGTGACCGGTTTGCGATGCTTTTATAGCGATTTCGGCGGTATCTAAATCACGAATCTCACCGACCATTACTACATCGGGGTCTTGACGTAAGAAAGAGCGCAGGGCTTCGGCAAAACCAAAACCAATCTTAGGCTGAACTTGAACTTGGTTAATGCCCGATAAGTTAATTTCTACTGGGTCTTCTGCCGTGGAAATGTTGATTTCTGGTTTATTGAGAATACTCAGCCCAGTGTACAGAGAAACGGTTTTCCCGCTCCCAGTTGGGCCTGTCATCAGAATCATGCCTTGTGGGCGACGGAGCGCATCCAAGTACAATTGTTTTTGTTGTTCGCTATAACCAAGCTTGTCGATATCCAGTGACGCAGAGCTGCTGTCGAGCAGTCGTAATACAATTTTCTCTCCGAATAGAGTCGGTAGTGTGGATACACGCATATCAATCGCGGTGTCTTGATTCAACTTGAGCTTTATACGCCCATCTTGTGGTAAACGTCGCTCTGCAATATCAAGCTTAGAGAGGATTTTGATACGAGCGGATAAGCGGCGACTTAAGTGGCTTGGTGGCTGCTGTGTTTCAATTAAGATGCCATCACAGCGTAAGCGAACGCGGTACATCTTTTCATAAGGCTCAAAGTGGATATCGGATGCGCCTTTGCGCACAGCGTCCAGCAGAATTTGGTTTATGTAACGGCTGACGGGTGACTCGTCTTGGCTCAAGTCTTCAATGTTGTCGATTTCATCTGCGCCCACATCAACCAGGTTGGCTAACTCTTCTTGGTTGATCTCTTTTAACCCAGACTTTTCCTGCCCAAGTGCGCGGCCATATAAGCGCCGAATCGCAGCGGTCAGCTCGCGAAAATCAGCGAGAACAAGTTCTACTTGCAACCCTGTCGCAAAGCGGAAGTCATCTTCTGCTTGTTGGTTCGTGGGGTCGGCAACCGCTAATAATAACGTTGAAGGCGTACGTTGGAGTGGGAGTGCGTTATGCCGAGTGATTAATTCACGTAGACCGAGTTGTTGACAAAGCGAAGCGTACTCGTACTGAGATAACTCGGGCTGATTTAAACCAAAGAGAGAGCTTAAGTGCTCAGCGAGTTCGCTTGACGTGAATAACCCTGAACTGAGTAAAGCTTCTGGCATCGAAATGCCAGAAGCTTTGACTTGCTCAAGCAACGATTCTTCTTGGGAAAATGTTAGTAATCCGGCCTGGCGAAGAACCGTGGAGAGATTGGTTAGCATTAGCTCTTAGGACAGTAGTCATTGCTGCCAAGATCACAGGTAACCTCCCAAGTCACCCCTGACATAGTCAATTTTGGCGCTAGATTTATGGTCCCGTTCTTTTTCAGACCTGCTTTACCGTCAGTTGCATCTACTGTTGCGGTAACGGTTCCTGTGATGCTAGCTGCTGCTGACGAGGTAGCTGCAGCAGTTACTTTGACATCAGAGGTAACTGCAAAATGGTTTCCGGCACCTTTATCAAATTCTTGACTTGCGGGAACATTAGGCTGTCCGGCTCCGCAATCAGTGCCACCACTTAATAGGCAGACGCCTACACCCGCTTTCATCGCTGATGCAGCACTGAGCATTTCAGAAGCATGAGTTTTGTTGGTGTAATTTTGATATGCAGGCACGGCAAATGCGGCCAAAATACCAATAATCGCGACGACAATCATTAATTCAATCAAGGTAAAACCTTGCTGTTTTTTCTGTTTACTGTTTTTCATTTTTAACCCTTTCCTAAAAATTAATAATGCTCTTGCATTGGCGAAAGATTATGGAGAGTTAAGGTGGGTTGAAAATGGGGAAGGGATGGGCTCTCGAGTGAGATAAAACTCTTTGGTGAAAAGTTGCATATCGCATGCAGAGTTTTGCGAGTAGTACTATTTTTTTAGTGGATAAAAAGAAAGGGCCAATTGGCCCTTTTAAATGATGAGTTACTCACAACTCACTGAGTTAGTTGAAGTAATTGAGATTGTGTTGCTTTTATTATTTGAAGCGCATCGAAAGATCCATCGCTTTTAGATTCTTAGTCAACGCGCCTACCGAAATGTAATCGACACCGGTTTCTGCGTATTCTGCGATGGTCTCTAGCGTAATGTTGCCGGAGTTCTCTAAAGCGGCACGACCTGCGTTAATCGCTACGGCTTCACGCATCATTTCTTTTGTGAAGTTATCGAGCATGATGATGTCGGCACCAGCCTCTATCGCTTGTTTCAACTCTTCTAAGCTTTCCGTTTCGACTTCTACCGGTTTGCCTGGGTTAAGCTCTTTCGCTTTTTGGATGGCTTGAGTGATGCCACCACAAGCAATAATGTGGTTTTCTTTAATGAGGTAAGCGTCGAACACGCCGATGCGATGGTTAAAGCCACCACCACACGTCACGGCGTATTTTAGTGCGCTACGCAGACCAGGAATGGTTTTGCGTGTGTCGAGTAGACGACACTCAGTATGCGCGATTTTTTCAGCGTACTCTGCGGTAACTGTTGCGCAGCCAGACAGCGTTTGGATGAAGTTCATTGCGTTACGCTCACCAGTCAACAAGTCACGAGCAGGGCCTGTCAGCGTGCAAAGGGTTTGGTTAGGTTCGACTTTATCGCCGTCCTTTACGTGCCATTCAATGCTGACCTTGCCACCGAGCTGTTTAAAAACTTCATCAGCCCATGCTTGACCACAGAACACACCATGCTCACGAGTAATAATCGTTGCGGTATTAACCGCATCGTCAGGGATCAAAGATGCAGTAATGTCGTTATCTGCGTCGACACTGCCACCTAGATCTTCTTTTAAGGTATCAGCGACAGAGCGAGTGATCTCTAAAGGGAGTTGTTGTTTAAGGTATTCTAGGCGTTCTTGAATGTTGTGTGTGTTCTTCATCGCAAATCTTGTCTTGAAAGGGAGATGGCAACGAATGATACTCTCCGGTGTCAATAATTTCAGCAGTTAATTTGCAAAGTAGAGAGGTTGATATGCGCCCAATTATCGAGAATGGCTGGCTGACACAAGCAAAGCATGTTCCGTCACCATTTTTTGATGCCCGCTCTGATGTAAACGACATCTCTCTGCTGGTGGTACACAATATCAGTTTGCCTCCTGGGCAGTTTGGTGGACCATATATAGAGGACTTCTTCACTGGCAAGCTAGACCCAAATGAACATCCATTTTTTGAAGTTATTCACAAAATGGGCGTTTCTGCACATTGCTTGATTAAGAGAAACGGCGAGGTTGTTCAATTTGTTTCTTTTCTCGATAGAGCATGGCATGCCGGTCAATCCAGTTTCGCGGGCAGGGAGCGTTGTAATGACTATTCCATTGGTATCGAGCTTGAAGGGACAGAATTTACTGCCTACACAGAAGCGCAATATCAATCACTTGCAGAGATCACTGAGGTGATTATGCAGTCTTATCCTCAAATCACCCCGCCACGAATTACCGGTCATCAATATATTGCGCCCTTGAGAAAAAGCGATCCTGGTCTAAGCTTTGATTGGGTGAAATATAGACTGCTTATACAGCGTTGATTTGTAGCGAAAGTGTAAATTCAAAAAAGCGAAATAAATAAGGCATACGATCAGGTATGCCTTTTTTTGATACCAGAAATATTAATGATTGTTAAAAGTTAACTACATTTTTACGCTCGCACATGCCGTTTTGGTGAATAAATAGACTGATAATTTTGTCATTTTCTGTATTTCTTTTCCAAAACTGCTAGCACGTCGACTTCCCATTTGTATGCTTTATGTAATTGGTCATACCAATTCTATTGCTGTTTTAACAGTCGATTGTTATCAGAGTGTTGGAAGTAAGCTCGTTCTATGATTTAGGTCAATTTTCGGCTGGACAGTGGCGTTTTAATTATGTTAATTTCTGCACCAACTTAAAATTGGTATTACCAATTACCTGCAAGAGTAGAAGAACAATAAATTATGGCTTATCAAAGGATTCGTCAGCCAAAACTCTCTGATGTTATAGAACAAGAGTTAGAAAGGTTGATAGTGGAAGGAACATTGTCTCCGGGGCAACAACTGCCTCCAGAGCGTGAACTGGCAAAACAGTTCGATGTGTCTCGTCCTTCAGTCCGAGAAGCCATTCAACGCTTGGAAGCGAAGCGTTTGTTGACTCGTCGCCAAGGTGGCGGAACATTCGTAAGTGAAAATATCTGGAAGAGCTTTTCAGATCCCTTGTTGAATTTGTTGTCTAGTCATTCTGAAACCCAGCTTGATGTGCTTGAGTCTCGTCATGCGATGGAAGGAATTTCAGCCTACTTTGCAGCTTTACGTGGTACCGAAGAAGATTTTGCGCGTATTCAAGGTTGCCTTGAGCGCATTAGCCAAGAGCAAGCAAACAACGATATCGAAGCTGAATCTGCGGAAGTGATGCAATTTTTGATCGCTTTGACAGAAGCCGCGCACAACGTGGTTCTGTTGCACATTGTTCGAAGCTTAGCGCCTTTGCTTGAGCAAAATATTCTACAAAATTTTAAATTACTACGTCGCCGCCCAGAAGCGGTCGAGAAAGTCAGTAAACACCGAGCCAATATCGTGGATGCGATTGTTTCTGGTCAGCCTGAAAAGGCGCGAGAAATGTCCCACTCGCACTTGGCTTACATCGAAGAAACATTGTTGGATTTGACTCGAGAAGAGTCTCGACGAGAGCGTTCTCTACGTCGAATTCAGCAGGGTAACGACTCGTAAGAGCGTTACTTAAATAAGTAGATCCAACCAACAGAAGGATAGATCGCCATGTCTGATATGAAGCATGACGTAGATGCACTGGAAACTCAAGAATGGCTACAAGCGCTTGAGTCAGTTGTACGTGAAGAAGGTCTAGAGCGTGCTCAATTCCTATTAGAGCAAGTTCTAGATAAAGCACGTCTAGACGGTGTTGATATGCCAACAGGTATCACAACTAACTACATCAACACGATTCCTGCAGACCAAGAACCAGCATACCCAGGTGACACAACACTTGAGCGTCGTATTCGCTCAATTATTCGTTGGAACGCTATCATGATCGTTCTACGTGCATCTAAGAAAGACCTAGAGCTAGGCGGCCACATGGCGTCTTTCCAGTCTTCTGCTGCGTTCTACGAGACATGTTTCAACCACTTCTTCCGTGCACCAAACGAGAAGGATGGTGGCGACCTAGTTTACTACCAAGGTCACATTTCACCAGGTATCTACTCACGTGCATTCGTTGAAGGTCGTCTAACTGAAGAGCAGCTAGACAACTTCCGTCAAGAAGTAGACGGCAAAGGTATTCCTTCATACCCGCACCCTAAACTGATGCCTGAATTCTGGCAGTTCCCGACAGTATCGATGGGCCTAGGTCCAATCGCTTCTATCTACCAAGCTCGTTTCCTTAAGTACCTAGAAGGCCGTGGTCTTAAAGATACTTCAGAGCAGCGCGTTTACGCGTTCCTAGGTGACGGTGAGATGGATGAGCCAGAATCACGTGGTGCTATCTCTTTTGCTGCGCGTGAGAAACTAGATAACCTATGCTTCCTAATCAACTGTAACCTACAGCGTCTAGATGGCCCTGTAATGGGTAACGGTAAGATCATTCAAGAACTTGAAGGTCTGTTCAAAGGTGCTGGTTGGAACGTAGTGAAAGTAATCTGGGGTAACAACTGGGATTCACTACTAGCTAAAGATACGACTGGTAAGCTTCTACAGCTTATGAATGAAACGATCGACGGCGACTACCAAACATTCAAATCAAAAGATGGCGCGTACGTACGTGAGCACTTCTTTGGTAAGTACCCAGAGACAGCTGCACTTGTTGCTGACATGACTGATGACGAAATCTTCGCACTTAAGCGTGGTGGTCACGAGTCTTCTAAGCTATACGCGGCATACAAAAACGCGGCAGAAACTAAAGGT
This sequence comes from Vibrio sp. 2134-1, assembly GCF_033339495.1. NCBI lineage: Bacteria > Pseudomonadati > Pseudomonadota > Gammaproteobacteria > Vibrionales > Vibrionaceae > Vibrio > Vibrio sp. 2134-1. The sequence continues at coordinate 12,624 of NZ_JAWOUS010000017.1, read as the reverse complement.
CGTCCAACAGTAATCCTAGCTAAGACTGTTAAAGGTTACGGCATGGGTGAAGCGGCTGAAGGTAAGAACATCGCGCACCAAGTTAAGAAGATGGACATGACTCACGTACTACACCTACGTGATCGTCTAGGTCTTCAAGACATCCTAACTGACGAAGCAGTGAAAGAACTTCCGTACCTGAAACTTGAAGAAGGTTCAAAAGAGTACGAATACCTACACGCTCGTCGTAAAGCGCTACACGGCTACACGCCACAGCGTCTACCAAAATTCACTCAAGAATTCATCGTTCCTGAGCTAGAAGAATTCAAGCCACTACTAGAAGAACAGAAGCGTGATATATCTTCTACTATGGCATTCGTACGTGCACTAAACGTTCTACTTAAGAACAAGAACATTGGTAAGAACATCGTTCCTATCATTGCTGACGAAGCACGTACATTCGGTATGGAAGGTCTGTTCCGTCAAATCGGTATCTACAACCCGCACGGCCAAACATACACACCAGAAGACCGTGGCGTTGTTTCTTACTACAAAGAAGCGACTTCAGGTCAGGTTCTACAAGAAGGTATCAACGAGCTAGGTGCTATGTCTTCATGGGTTGCTGCTGCGACTTCATACTCGACAAACGACCTACCAATGATTCCGTTCTACATCTACTACTCAATGTTCGGCTTCCAACGTGTTGGCGACATGGCGTGGATGGCTGGTGACCAACAAGCACGTGGTTTCCTACTAGGTGCAACTGCGGGTCGTACAACGTTGAACGGTGAAGGTCTACAGCACGAAGACGGCCACTCGCACATTTTGGCGGGTACGGTTCCTAACTGTATTTCTTACGACCCAACGTTCGCGTACGAAGTAGCTGTAATCATGCAAGACGGTATCCGTCGCATGTACGGTCCAGAACAAGAAAACGTGTTCTACTACCTAACGCTAATGAACGAAAACTACGCAATGCCAGCAATGCCAGAAGGCGCTGAAGAAGGCATCCGTAAAGGTATCTACAAGCTAGAAACTTACACGGGCGACAAAGCGAAAGTTCAGCTAATGAGTTCTGGTACTATCATGAATGAAGTACGTAAAGCAGCTCAAATCCTAAGCGAAGATTACGGTGTTGCTTCTGATGTTTACTCTGTAACGTCATTCAACGAACTAACTCGCGATGGCCAAGATGCAGAGCGTTTCAACATGCTTCACCCAGAAGCGGAAGCGAAAGTACCCTACATCCAAACAGTAATGGGTACTGAACCTGCTATCGCAGCAACTGACTACATGAAGAACTACGCAGAGCAGGTTCGTGCATACATTCCTGCTGAGTCTTTCAAAGTTCTTGGTACTGATGGCTTCGGTCGTTCAGACAGCCGTGAAAACCTACGTCGTCACTTCGAAGTGAACGCAGGTTACGTAGTAGTAGCAGCGCTAACTGAACTAGCGAAACGTGGCGAAGTTGAGAAATCTGTAGTTGCAGAAGCAATTAAGAAATTCGACATCGACACAGAGAAAACAAACCCGCTATACGCTTAATTAAGAAGGTAGATAAGAAATGGCAATCGAAATTAATGTACCAGACATCGGTGCGGATGAGGTTGAAGTTACTGAGATTCTTGTAAGCGTTGGCGACAAGGTTGAAGAAGAGCAGTCTCTGATCACAGTTGAAGGCGATAAAGCTTCTATGGAAGTTCCTGCTTCTCAAGCGGGTATCGTTAAAGAAATCAAAGTTGCAGAAGGCGACAAGGTTTCTACTGGTTCTCTAATCATGATTTTCGAAGCCGAGGGTGCAGCTGACGCTGCACCTGCTCCTGCGGCAGAAGCAGCTCCAGCAGCAGCTCCAGCTCCAGCAGCAGCGGCAGAACTAAAAGAAGTTCACGTACCAGACATCGGTGGTGATGAAGTAGAAGTTACTGAAATCATGGTTGCCGTTGGCGACAGCATCGAAGAAGAGCAATCTCTTCTAACTGTTGAAGGCGACAAAGCTTCTATGGAAGTTCCAGCGCCATTCGCAGGTACTCTAAAAGAGATCAAAGTTGCAGCAGGCGATAAAGTATCGACTGGCTCACTTATCATGGTATTCGAAACAGCAGGTTCAGGCGCTCCAGCAGCACCAGCGGCAGCTGAAGCTCCTGCGGCAGCAGCTCCAGCAGCGTCTGCGGCAAAAGAAGTGAACGTTCCAGATATCGGCGGCGACGAAGTTGAAGTTACTGAGATCATGGTTGCGGTTGGCGACACAGTGGAAGAAGAGCAATCTCTAATCACTGTTGAAGGTGACAAAGCTTCTATGGAAGTTCCTGCACCATTCGCTGGCACAGTTAAAGAAATCAAGATTGCAGCTGGCGACAAAGTGTCTACTGGCTCACTAATCATGGTATTCGAAGTGGCGGGTGCAGCACCTGCTCCTGCAACAGCTCCAGCTCCAGCTCAAGCGGCAGCACCTGCAGCTCCGGCTCCTAAAGCAGAAGCTCCGGCGGCAGCAGCTCCAGCAGCGACTGGCGATTTCAAAGAAAACGATGAGTACGCTCACGCGTCTCCAGTTGTTCGTCGTCTAGCGCGTGAATTTGGCGTTAATCTTTCTAAGGTTAAAGGTTCTGGTCGTAAGAGCCGTATCCTAAAAGAAGACGTTCAAGCTTACGTGAAAGATGCACTTAAGCGTCTTGAGTCTGGCGCAGGTGCAGCAGCATCTGGCAAAGGCGACGGCGCGGCTCTTGGTCTACTACCATGGCCAAAAGTGGACTTCAGCAAGTTTGGTGAGACAGAAGTTCAACCGCTATCTCGCATTAAGAAGATCTCTGGCGCAAACCTACACCGTAACTGGGTAATGATCCCGCACGTTACACAGTGGGATAACGCAGACATCACGGCTCTTGAAGCATTCCGTAAAGAGCAAAACGCGATTGAAGCGAAGAAAGACACTGGCATGAAGATCACACCACTTGTGTTCATCATGAAAGCGGTAGCTAAAGCGCTTGAAGCGTTCCCAGCGTTCAACTCTTCTCTATCAGAAGACGGTGAGAGCCTAATTCTGAAGAAATACGTGAATGTTGGTATCGCGGTAGATACACCAAACGGTCTAGTTGTTCCTGTATTTAAAGACGTGAACAAGAAAGGCATCTACGAGCTATCTGAAGAGCTAATGGCGGTTTCTAAGAAAGCACGTGCTGGTAAGCTAACTGCGGCTGACATGCAAGGTGGCTGTTTCACTATCTCTAGCCTAGGCGGTATCGGCGGTACAGCGTTTACTCCAATCGTAAACGCACCAGAAGTTGGTATCCTAGGTGTGTCTAAGTCAGAAATGAAACCGGTATGGAACGGTAAAGAGTTCGAACCGCGTCTACAACTTCCACTGTCTCTATCATACGACCACCGTGTGATCGATGGTGCTGAAGGTGCGCGCTTCATCACTTACCTAAACTCATGTCTATCTGACATTCGTCGTCTAGTTCTGTAATAGAAATTAGATGAATGAGAGGCGGCAACTTAGCCGCCTCTGCTAATCATAATTACCGACAATTTGGTTATCAGCCTTGCTTCGTTCAGGGTTTTCACAATCGAATTGTTGTCTAGCTCACAGGCTAAATTGATTTACTTTTCACACCATTAACATCTCTGTAAACTGTTAGCGGTCTGAAAATAACTGTTTAAAACAAATCTCTCTTAAACATAAAAAATCGATACCCACTCAGCCTGTTAGGGATAATGACTACAAGAGGTCAAAATGAGCAAAGAAATTAAAGCCCAAGTTGTTGTACTTGGTTCTGGTCCTGCTGGTTACTCCGCTGCATTCCGTTGTGCGGACTTAGGTCTTGAAACTGTACTAGTTGAACGTTACAGCACGCTTGGCGGTGTATGTCTGAACGTGGGGTGTATCCCATCTAAAGCACTGCTTCACGTTTCTAAAGTAATTGAAGAAGCGAAAGCGATGGCTGACCACGGCGTTGTGTTCGGTGAGCCTCAAACAGACATCAGCAAAATCCGCATCTGGAAAGAAAAAGTTGTTAACCAACTAACTGGCGGCCTAAGCGGTATGGCTAAGATGCGTAACGTAACAGTAGTTAACGGTTACGGTAAGTTCACTGGCCCTAACTCTATCCTTGTAGAAGGCGAAGGTGAGCCAACAGTTGTTAACTTTGACAACGCAATCGTTGCGGCTGGTTCTCGTCCAATCAAACTGCCATTTATCCCGCATGAAGACCCACGTATTTGGGACTCTACTGACGCTCTTGAACTAAAAGAAGTGCCAGAAAAACTGCTTATCATGGGCGGTGGTATCATCGGTCTAGAAATGGGTACGGTTTACCACTCTCTAGGTTCTAAAGTTGAAGTTGTTGAAATGTTTGACCAGGTAATTCCTGCAGCAGACAAAGATATCGTGAAAGTATTTACTAAGCGTATCAAAGACAAGTTCAAGCTAATGCTAGAAACGAAAGTAACAGCAGTTGAAGCAAAAGAAGACGGTATCTACGTTTCAATGGAAGGCAAGAAAGCGCCAGCTGAAGCTGAGCGTTACGATGCGGTTCTAGTTGCTATCGGTCGTGTACCAAATGGTAAGCTAATCGACGGTGAAAAAGCGGGTCTAGAAATTGACGAGCGCGGCTTCATCAACGTTGATAAGCAAATGCGTACTAACGTTCCTCACATCTTCGCGATCGGTGATATCGTTGGTCAACCAATGCTTGCTCACAAAGGTGTGCATGAAGGTCACGTAGCTGCTGAAGTTATCTCTGGTAAGAAGCACTACTTCGACCCTAAAGTTATCCCTTCAATTGCGTACACTGAGCCAGAAGTGGCTTGGGTTGGTAAGACTGAAAAAGAAGCGAAAGAAGAAGGCATCAAGTACGAAGTAGCAACATTCCCATGGGCAGCATCAGGTCGTGCAATCGCATCTGACTGTGCAGACGGTATGACTAAGCTAATCTTCGACAAAGAAACTCACCGCGTAATCGGTGGTGCTATCGTTGGTACTAACGGTGGTGAACTACTTGGTGAAATCGGCCTTGCAATTGAGATGGGCTGTGATGCAGAAGATATCGCTCTGACTATCCACGCTCACCCAACTCTACACGAGTCTGTAGGTCTGGCTGCTGAAGTATTTGAAGGTTCAATCACTGACCTGCCAAACAAAAAAGCAGTTAAGAAGAAGTAAGCTTTTTCTGACTGAATGATAGAAGCCGCTGCATTGCAGCGGTTTTTTTATGCTTGTTATATAGAAATATAAATGTGTGCTTAGCTGACAGCAGACAATAAAAAGCCCACCAAACGGTGGGCTGACATATATTACGAGCTAAGCTTTAGTGTTCACGGTTGTAAATGCAAAGCATATCTAAGTATGAATTCACTAGATGTTTCAGCTCCGCTTCACCTTTAGCGCGGTTCGCTTGGACAAACAGTGAGTAACAAATACCGTGGAACAGGTTTGCCAAGTGTTCTGAATCGTGCTGGTCACACACTTCGCCACGTTCAATTGCTTTAATGAACATGTTTTGTACCAGCAACTGGTTAGTACGGTTAGTTGAAACAAACAATGGCCATACTTCGTCACGTGTTGAAGCACTCCACTCGAACCATACTTTTAGCCAGTGACAATCTTGGCTGACAAGCTCGATCATCGCATTAGTAATATTGGCGATGTTTTCACGTGCATGTAAGTCTAGGTCTATGTTATCCGATAGGAAGTTTGAGAACTGACGTACGACGTGATTGAGAACTTCATCCACCAAGTCTTCGCGTGTAGGGAAGTAGTTAAAAACAGTCGCTACAGAAACTTGAGCAATTTCTGCGATATCTGCGTGACCACCACGACCGATGCCGCGGCGCGCAAATACTTCCAATGCGATTTCCATTAACTGTTGCTTACGCTTAATTGGAGAAAGCCTAGTTCTAGGTCTCTTTGCAATTGAGTCCATATCCATTTTCCTTGCCATTTGAGTTGATATTGGGGGTAACCCCCTAATTGATTATTTTAATAGTTGCTTAAAGCAGTGATGAGTGTAATGGTGCATATGCACAAGGTCAACATCTGTAGAACAATTTATATACAGTAATGTCATTATTATTGATAAATTTAGCTATGAACTTTATAAAACTAAGACCTTCTTCCAAGATTTTTTGGCAACAGGATGTGACTTTCAACCCAATGAACGTGGTGATACACTACACGCCGTAAGATTAGGTGATCGTTTGCGTGCGACTTACCTCAACCCACAAATTTAGATTGAGCACAGTATGAAACATACAATAGAAGTCATGATTTCTGAGCAAGAAGTTCAGGAGCGAGTTCGTGAATTAGGCAAACAAATTACAGAGCGTTATCAAGGTAGTGAAGATCTTGTGTTGGTAGGCTTATTGCGTGGCTCATTTGTATTTATGGCAGACTTGGCACGTGCTATCGAACTGACTCACCAAGTTGATTTTATGACTGCGTCAAGCTACGGCAATACGATGGAAAGCTCACGTGACGTTCGTATCTTGAAAGATTTGGATGATGACATCAAAGGTAAAGACATTCTGCTTGTTGAAGACATCATTGACACTGGTAACACACTAAATAAAATCCGTGAGATTCTTTCGCTACGTGAGCCGAAGTCTATCGCTATTTGTACGCTCCTAGATAAGCCATCTCGTCGTGAAGTGAATGTTCCTGTGGATTGGATTGGTTTCGAAATTCCAGATGAATTTGTCGTTGGGGTGGGTATTGATTACGCGCAGAAATACCGCCACTTACCATACATCGGTAAAGTTGTACCTCAAGAATAATCATTGAGTTCAGCATTAAAAATAAAAAAACGCCCAATCAAGATGGGCGTTTTTTGTTCAACTTTTAGATATGACTTAGCGACAAAGCAGCTTGTTGTCTGTATTTAGAATCGTCGAAAGAGCTTTCTGGTAAGACGCTTCTACGGTTTCCTTAGAGTTAGAACGAATGCCTAAGTACTCTAAGCGACCATCTTCAATTCCGTATACCACACCATGAATTTCAACATCTTGCCCACGCTCCCAAGCGTTTTGCAGGATTGTTGAGTTACCCAAGTTGTACACTTGTTCTGCAACATTAAGCTCGCCTAGTTTATCCGCTCGATCTTGTTGCGGCATTTGATCTAGGTAAGTGCGGTGTTTGAAATAGATATCTCTGATATGTAACAGCCAATTATTAATAAGACCTAGCTTAGGGTTATCAATGGCTGCGTTTACGCCACCACATCCATAGTGTCCACAGACAATGATGTGTTTCACCTTAAGCACGTCTACGGCGTACTGGACGACCGATAGACAGTTGAGATCAGTATGGATAACTTGGTTTGCAACATTCCGATGAACAAAGAGTTCACCTGAGTATAGTCCGGTTAGTCGCTCGGCAGGAACGCGGCTATCAGAGCAGCCAATCCAAAGAAAATCAGGCTTTTGACCCTCTGCGAGTTTTGCGAAGTATTCAGGTCGATCAGATTTGATCTCTTGAGACCATTTCGAATTGTTTTCAAATAACTGTTTTATTTCCGGCATTTTGCAAACTACTTCCCTTAAAAGACAAAATCGCTGCCGCTGTTTGTGTGCACATGCAAGCGATCAGTGTTGTAACTATACACAATGTTACAATTTCGATCTCGTTAAATATTCGTCAGATAGGACTCATCTGACTAGTTTTCATTAAGAAAAAAGTAAAATCTGGTGAAACTATTTGTGGTGTGAATTTAGCCTTAATCTATTTATGGTTTAAATTTTCGCCTAGCTCGTTAAAGTAGTGATATTTTACTTTTTAAAATTGAATGCAGGGAAAATCAGCAGTGTTCGGTAGTCGTTTTGAAGATATCAATTTCAAAGGGGATGTATTTGGCGGGGTAACCACGGCGATTATCTCTCTCCCTCTGGCGTTAGCGTTTGGTGTTGCATCCGGAGCCGGTGCTGAGGCCGGCCTTTGGGGGGCAATAATGGTCGGTTTGTTTGCCTCGTTATTTGGTGGTTCTAATACGTTAATATCAGAACCGACAGGGCCAATGACGGTAATCATGACCGCAGTATTAACCAGTATGATGGCGAAATACCCAGAAACGGGCATGGCTATGACTTTCACGGTTGTCATGATGGCTGGCGCATTCCAAATCCTATTGGGGACGTTAAAACTGGGTAAATATGTTACCTTGATGCCTTACAGCGTTATTTCCGGGTTTATGTCTGGCATTGGTGTGATTCTTATCATTCTGCAGTTATCGCCTTTGATGGGGCATGCTGCGCCTTCAGGGGGAGTACTCGGAACGTTATCTGCTTTGCCGGAGGCTATTTCTAACCTTAAATTCAGTGAGTTGTTTTTGGGACTACTGACTTTGGGGATTCTTTTTTTCTTCCCTAAGCAATATCGTAAATACGTTCCTGCACAGCTCGTGGCATTGGTCGCGGTAACGTTATTGTCTGTGATTCTCTTTGATACAGAAGATATTCGTCGTATCGGTGAAATTCCTGCTGGGTTACCTTCTCTCGTCGCCCCTTATATTGACACAGATATGTTTGTCGAGATGGTCATTGATGCATTAGTGCTCGGCACGTTAGGTTGTATTGATACTTTGTTAACGGCGGTTATCGGTGACTCATTAACTCGTAAAGAACACGACTCAGATAAAGAGCTGCGAGGTCAAGGGTTAGCTAACATGATCTCTGGCTTGTTTGGTGCGCTGCCGGGGGCGGGAGCTACCATGGGGACGGTAACGAATATCCAAGTTGGGGCTCGTTCGCCATTATCTGGTGTGATTCGCGCACTAATGTTGGCGTTGGTTGTACTGGTTGCTGGTGGGCTAACAGAGCCAATCCCGATGGCTGTGTTAGCAGGCATTGCGGTGTATGTTGGCTTTAACATCCTAGACTGGAGCTTTATTCAAAGGGCACATAAGGTAAGCTTTTCCGGAATGGCGGTGATGTATGGCGTTATGCTGCTTACAGTATTCGTTGATCTTATCGTTGCGGTGGGTTTAGGCGTCTTTATCTCGAACATTATCATCATCGAGCGTTTGAGCCGAGAGCAGGCACGACAAGTAAAAGCGATCAGCGACGCGGATGAAGATGATGTGCCGTTGACTGACAGCGAGCGTGGTTTGTTGGATCGTGCTAATGGTAAAGTGCTGTTCTTTTATCTTTCCGGTCCGATGATCTTTAGTGTTTCTAAAGCCATTTCACGTCAGCACTCTAGTATTTCGGACTATGACGTGATGATTCTCGATCTTACGGATGTACCAATGATTGATGTAACCGTCGGTTTGGCGTTAGAGAATGCGATTAAGGATGCTCTCGATGCCAATTGTGCCGTGTATTTATTATGCCCGAATGAGCGAACACGAGAACAGCTAGAGAAATTCCATGTGATTGACCTTGTGCCTGATGAAAATATGTACCAATTCCGTTACGAAGCATTGAATGCGGCGGTGGCACATGTTGAGGCAGACCAGTATCAGCGCATAACGGCGTAATCATTCTGACAGTTAAAAACGCAACAGTGTCCTGTTGCGTTTTTTTATGCTCTATTTTGTCTTACTCAGAGATAACCTTTACGAGGTAAGGGTTATATTTCCAATATTATCGAAAGGTTTATTTGTAATCATCGTTATTCAACGATAAACTGATGGACCTCCAATACGATACCCAAGGCGATTTTGTAGTAAACCGCTGCTAAATATGAGTCGGTATTAGTAATCACAAACAAACGGCAATCAAGACCTTATGTACGCATTAGAAATTGAACAACTGCGCAAGACGTATGCAGGTGGCTTTGAGGCGTTAAAAGGTATAAGTCTCCAAGTGAAAAAGGGTGACTTCTACGCGCTTCTGGGTCCCAATGGTGCAGGAAAATCGACCACGATTGGCATCATTTCCTCCTTAGTGAATAAAACCTCCGGAACGACGAAAGTTTTCGGTTATGACATTGATACCGACCTCGAATTGGCCAAGCAGAATTTAGGCTTGGTGCCACAGGAGTTCAACTTCAACCAGTTTGAAACCGTTGAGCAAATTGTGATGCAGCAAGCTGGCTATTACGGTGTGTCTAAAGTATTAGCCAAAGAAAGAGCAGAAAAATACCTGAAAAAATTGGATTTATGGGAAAAACGCCAAGAGCGTGCTCGTAACCTATCCGGTGGGATGAAGCGTCGTTTAATGATCGCAAGAGCTTTGATGCACGAGCCGCAATTACTCATTTTAGATGAACCAACGGCTGGAGTGGATATTGAACTACGCCGCTCAATGTGGGGGTTTCTGAAAGAGATCAACCAAGAGCAAGGAATTACGATTATTTTAACGACACACTACCTAGAAGAAGCGGAGATGCTGTGTCGAAATATCGGCATTATTAATCGTGGTGAGCTGATTGAAAATACCACCATGAAGGCGTTACTAGGTAAGCTAAGCGTCGAGACATTTATCTTGGATATTGAGTCAGAAGTCGAGGTGCCTGAGCTTGAAGGTGTTAATCGACAAAGTATTGTTGATGGCTCTTTAGAGATAGAACTAGATAAAAGCCAAGGATTGAATTCGGTATTCAGTCAGTTAACAGAGCATGGCATTAAAGTTCTCTCAATGCGTAACAAAGCCAACCGACTTGAAGAGTTGTTTGTCAGCATTGTAAGAGAGGGGAGTAATTAAATGTACGGTTTATATTGGACGGCATTTCGCAGCTTGCTGAGCAAAGAAGTCACTCGTTTTACACGTATTTGGGTGCAAACCTTAGTGCCGCCAGCCATTACGATGACGTTGTACTTCATCATTTTCGGCAATCTTATTGGCTCTCGAATTGGTGAGATGAGCGGCTTTAGTTACATGGAGTACATTGTTCCAGGTTTGATAATGATGTCGGTGATCACTAACTCATACTCGAACGTGGCGTCGTCATTCTTTAGTGCAAAGCTACAGAAGAACATTGAAGAACTGCTGGTGGCACCGGTACCAAACTATGTGATTATTGCTGGCTACGTGATGGGCGGCGTGACTCGAGGTTTGTTGGTCGGTGCAATTGTTACTTGTGTGTCACTTTTGTTCGTTGATTTGCAAGTGGAGCACTGGGGCATTATTGTCGCGACTGTCTTCATGACGTCGGTGGTATTTGCTCTCGGTGGCTTGATCAATGCGGTTTACGCAAAAACGTTTGACGATATTTCGATCATCCCTACGTTTGTATTGACTCCTTTAACTTACTTGGGAGGAGTTTTTTATTCGATTAGTCTGCTGCCTGAATTTTGGCAAGGCGTTTCTAAGATCAACCCAATCGTCTACATGGTGAATGCGTTCCGTTACGGCTTTTTAGGTGTCTCGGATGTGGGCATTGTCACTTCATTTAGTGTACTTGCAGTGTTTGTTGTTGCACTGTATGCCGTTGCGCATTATTTAGTAACCAAAGGGATTGGGCTAAGAAGCTAAGCCATTCTCATAAAGCAAAGAGCGGCGATTCACGCTGCTCTTTCGCGTGCATAACAATACATACCCATACAATTTTTCGGTTTTTATCATGGTAGGTTTCACTCATTTGTAATAAATGAGTGATCCTATGAATATTGTCCCGCCGCCGCCTTTCTCCTATCAGTTACTTAAGCCCAAATATTGGTCTGTATGGCTGGCATTTGGGTCTTTAGCGATTCTTGTTAATGTACTTCCATACGTAGTATTGCGAATCTTAGGTAGAAGCATCGGCTGTATTGCGATGCATGTAATGAAGCGCCGACACAAGATCGCTCTGCGTAATCTCCAGCTGTGTTTCCCTGATTTTACGGATTGGCAATGTAAGGACGTAGTACGAAAAAACTTTCAATATACTGGAATGGCGATCATCGAAACCGGTATCGCTTGGTTTTGGCCAGATTGGCGGATACGTCGGATAACCTCTATTGTTGGAAAAGATCGTTTACTCGCTGAGGAAAAGAATGGACGTGGTGTGTTGGTGGTGTGCAGTCACCATTTAAACTTGGAGATAACCGCTCGTATTTTTAGCCAGTTTGCCCAAGGTTATGGCGTTTATCGCCCAAATTCGAATCCAGCTTATGAGTTTATTCAACATCGAGGTCGAACTCGTTTTGGACATCAAATGATTGATCGAAAAGACGTGAAATCAATGCTCAAAGTTCTGAAGAATGGTCATCGACTTTGGTATTTGCCCGACCATGATTATGGCGTTAGCCATTCTGTTTTTGCGCCGTTTTTTGCTGTTGAACAAGCGGCGAGTACCGTCGGGTCTAGTGTTCTCATTGATGCAACAAAGTGCGCGGTTATATCTGGCGTTACAGTGAGTAAAAATCACCATTACACGCTGTACATTGGAAAAGACATTAGCGAGCGTTTCGAGAGACGTAATGCGATTAAAGCGGCAAGCATCTTGAACCAAGAGCTTGAGAAAATGATAAAACGTGATATTCCAGCGTGGATGTGGCTGCACAAGCGGTTTAAAACTCGCCCTGAAGGGTTGGATTGCGTCTATACGTAGAGTATAAAAAAGGTCGACTAAGAGTCGACCTTTTTACTTTTATGATGTGCCGTCCTAAATAAGGTTGACACTTTCCACCCCCAAAATTGGAGAGTGTTATGAAATCAGCAACTAAAAGAACTCAGCGCGATTACTCCCTCGCTTTTAAACTCACTGTAGTTGATGAGGTTGAAAAAGGAAGCCTC